>JAPLLG010000008.1 GCA_026387665.1 Nitrospirota bacterium | reverse complement strand
GCCTGCTGGCACGTCGATGGGAATGCTCGTGGTGGCCACACCAGTAAACGGATCGGCGTGCACAGCGCCGCCTAACGAACCCACCGGACGATCTTCGCTCGTCTCTTTCGCGAACAAAGAGCTGATGGCAAATGGCTGATGACTGATGGCAAAGAATAGTACGAAGAAGAGGAGGCGGCGGCTCAGCATGGGGACTCCTTTCGACCGGCAAGAGCTGATAGCGTATGGCTCAGCCTGAAGATCGAATAACGATTGATGAATGACCGTTGAGGATGGGTTTGCGAACGACATGGCCGCGTAATTTACGCATTTTCCTGCCGCACACAATCCCCTCTTTGTTGCTACCCCATGTGGGCTAGCCCATTCGGGCATGGCTATTTGAGGAGAGAGGGAAAAGAGCTGACGGCTGATGGCCGTTCGGAAGGGCTGCGTAATGAGATGGGGGAGAATAGCGTATAGCGAAGGGGGCGCGAACAGAGCGGCGGAAGACGAGTGCTACTTCACGAGCAACGAATGGGGAGACTGGAACATACGCCTTGAGCAGTTATTCTTTGATGGGTACGGCGTGCGGGTCTAGCGTTGGTTCAGGAGCCGGGGTGGCAACCGTGGCCGCTGGTGTCACACCGTTCTTGAATGGCAGGTCGAGCAACGTATAGGGGTTCACTCGGGCCCCGTTGAGCTTGACGCCCCAATGGAGATGCGGCCCTGTGGCGCGACCGGTCGCTCCCACCTTGCCGATGATTTGGCCGGCTGTGATCAAGTCTCCGTCTTTGACCAGGATCTCAGAGAGGTGAAAATACATCGAGTAGAAACCTAACCCGTGATCGACGAAGACGCCCCTGCCGGAGAAAATATGATCGACGGTGATCCGGACGATTCCGTCATTCGTGGCAGCGACATCGGCCCCCATCGGCGCGCCGATATCCTCTCCATTGTGGGGATTGCGCGGCTTGCCGTTCATGATCCGCACGCTGCCAAAAATGCCGGTGCGTTTGCCGTTCACCGGCTCCACGAAGTTGCTGTGCCAGAGTTTCAGGCGTGAATTCTCCGCGAGCGCCAATTTTACCTGCGCCTGCTCGGCTTTCCAGCGGGCCACAGCCTTCTCGTCCAGATCGACCTTCTCTTTGGGCAGCTTCAGATGCTCGACGGCGAACTTTTCTTTGGCCACCAGAACATTGAAGCTCAATTGCTTTGCCTGTTCACCCTGCTTCACTTCTACGGCCAGTTCATAGGTTCCTGGATCGTCCTGCATGTCGATCCCGAGCAACCCGACATAGCCGGCCGGCTCCCCTGGCCTGAACTCACGGAAGAAGGGAATCGTCCGATCGAGGAATGTGCCGGTCACCTCCGTTGCCTGCTCTTCGCCCTTCACCTTGACCACCAGCACCTGCCCCTGCTTGCCGCTATATTGTCCATCGAGGCCCTTCGGCGGAGGCGGCGTGTTGGGAAACAACTCGACGGGAAAGACGCTGGACAACAACACGACGGCCATGATCATCGTCCGGTCCAGTCGCGAGATCCGCAGCTGCGCCTGCTTGAGAGCGGTCATCATCATCGGTAAAGCCTCAGCCCCGCTACCTGGGAGACCAACTCGTCCACGCGCCGATTCACGGCGCTGAAGGGGTCCATGCAGAGTATCGTTTCTTCCCAATAGCCGTTGAGTTTCAAATAGGTCCAATCCACCGTATAGGAACGATTCTTCGCGCGGGCGAACCGGATGAAATCGCCTCGCACCTTCGCCCTCGTAGTCTGAGGCGGAGTCGACATGGCCCGCTGCACCGATTCCTCCGCTGCGACCCGCTCGATCATCCCACGGGACTCCATCAGATAATACAGCCCGCGCGTCCGTTTGACATCATGATATTGCAGATCGAGCAGGAAGACTCGTGGATCATCCCAGCCGCAGCCCTTTTTGTCGATATAGGACTGGATGAGATGACGCTTGGTCACCCAGTCGATTTCGCGCACCAGCTGCATCGGATCTTCTTCGAGCTTATCCAGCACCATGGCCCACCGTTTCCACACATCGTCAAGGATCGGATCATGCTCCTGTTGCGCTAAATATTGCTGCGCGAGATCCAAGTAGACCCGCTGAATTTCCACCGCCGTCAACTGGCGACCATCATCCAGCCTGACCTTCTTCTTTAACGAAGGATCGCGCGAAATCTCCCTGATCGCTTTCACGGGATCCTCTAACTCCATCCCCTGGACCGCGTACCCTTCCTCGATCATGGACAGCACCAACGACGCCGTACCGACCTTCAAATAGGTCGCGAACTCCGACATATTGGAATCCCCGACGATGATGTGGAGCCGCCTATACCGTTCCGCATCGGCGTGCGGCTCGTCCCTGGTATTGATGATACTGCGCGAGGACGTGGTCGAGGAAGACGTCTTCTCGTGAATATGTTGGGCGCGTTGCGAGATGAAGTACTGCGGCTTGCCGGAGACTTTCAGCACTTTTCCCGCCCCGCTGTAGATCTGGCGCGTAACGAAGAAGGGGATAAGCTGCTCCGTCACCTTCCAGAAATCGACGTCGCGGCGCATCAGAAAGTTTTCGTGACAGCCGTAGGTATTGCCCAGCGAGTCCGTATTGTTCTTAAAAATATAGATTTCCCCGGACAGGCCCTCTTCCCGCAATCGTTCTTCCGCCGCCGGCAGGCACGCCTCCAGGAGACGCTCGCCGGCTTTATCGTGGATGACGAGATCGAGAATGTTGTCGCACTCGGGGGTGGAATACTCAGGGTGGCAGCCGGTGTCTTGATAGAAACGCGCGCCGTTCGCCAGAAAGGCGTTGGAGGGCCAGCTGTTGGGGATGAGCCCTTCGAAGATATAGCCCAGCACCTTCTCCATCGGCAGGTACACGCGCCCATTCGGAGAGAAGATGAGCCCGTACTCATTCTCCAAACCGAAGATCCGTTGTTTCAGAGGACCGGCTTGTAGCATGTGTGTACGAACAGGATACCAGCCACCCCTGCCTTCTTCAACTGAAGGATCGTATCCGACGATGCGGTCTGTCTGGTCCATCTGGTTTCTCTGGTCTATCTGGTTAGTCTCCCGCAACTAGATAACCCAGAGAAACCGAACAGACCAAATGAATACGTTTGAATACGTTAGGTCGCGAGGAGTGGTTTAGTATCGGCGGACGACAAACGCCGGAACCGCCGGCCCTCGCGGGTGCGATCCAGCACCGCTACTTCCAGGCTCTCCAGCGAGAGTTTCTGGTTCCCGATTTGTTCGAGTGAAGCGATACAGAGAGAAAGGGCTTCGCGCAGATCTGGAGGCTTCGTCAGGCCCTTCTCTTTTAACAAAGCCTGGATGGCCTCGGCCTTGCCTCCGATGACCGCGAAGGTACGCTCGTCAATAATGCTCCCATCGAAGGAAATGCGATACATCTCGTTGGCATGGCCATTGTGCCCGACTTGCACGACCAGGATTTCCACCTCAAGAGGCTTCTGCTCCTGGCTGAAAATGGTGCCCACGCTCTGGGAGTAGCCATTCGCCAACGAGCGGGCCGTCACGTCTTCCCGGCTGTACATGAATCCCTTGAGATCCGCATGTCTGATACCGGCCTTCCGGAGATTTTCGAACTCGCTGTACTTGCCTGCTCCGGCAAAGGCGATGCTGTCGTAGATCTCAGAAATTTTATAGAGCGAAGCGCTGGGGTTCTCCGCTACCAGGAGAATCCCGTTCACATATTCGATGGCAATAATGGAACGGCCTTTGGCGATGCCCTTCTTGGCGTACTCCGCCTTGTCCTGCATCATCTGCTCAGGCGAGACGTAATAGGGCAACGGCATGATTAACTCTCCTTGGAACGGCGGGTCGCGAGCAACCCGTCATAGATGCTGCGAATCTGCTGCTCGGACACGTCGGTAATACCGCGCCCGTCCACAATCTTCGCAGTGGGATAAATGCCCCGCACGAGATCCGGCCCCCCGGTGCCGACATCGTCATCTGCCGCATTATACAGAGCCAGCAGAGCCAACTTCAGGGCCTCCGGCTCGGCCAGGCCCTTGAGGAAATGCTCCCGCATCGTATTGCGTGCATCTTTCCCGCCGGACCCGATGGCATGGTAGTCCGACTCTTCGTACCGGCCACCGGAGAGATCGTACTTGAAGATGCGGCCTTCGGTCCGTTTCACATCGTAACCGACATACAGCGGCATAACGACCAACCCTTGAAAGACCATCGGCAAATTGGCCTTCACCATCTGTCCGAGCTTGTTGGCCTTCCCCTCGCAGGATAGTTGCACGCCTTCCAGCTTCTCGTAATGCTCCAGCTCGACTTGGAACAGCTTGGCCATCTCGATGCAGGGACCGGCTGCGCCGGCGATCGCCATTGCGGAATAGTCGTCGATCTTGAAGACCTTCTCGATCCGGCGCTCGGCAATTTGAAATCCTTCCGTCGCCCGGCGATCTCCGGCGATTACCACCCCCTGTTGATACTTGATCGCCAGCACCGTGGTGGCATGGGGCACGCTCATCGCACCGGCTCCGCGCATCGGCTCGCCAGACGCCTGCGCCTGTAAGAAGCCGCTCCGTCCTGTCGGAGTCAGCGCCGGATGGTGCTGCGTCAAAAAGTCGAAGAAGCTCGAATCATCGTGGTTGGGAAGAAATGGTAATTTCATAATGTTCGTTGCCAAAATCCTTGTTCGTCAGGCCTTGAGCTTCTCCAGCAATGCATCGACGGTCTCAACCTGGTCTAGCAGGTCGCTCGTCAGCGAAGCCGTGCCTCGGAGCGGATCCATCAAGGGCACCCGTTTGACCTGTTTGTTGCCGACGTCGAAAAGCACCGAGGTCCAGCTGACCCCATAGAGCGACTTTGCAAACTGGCTGACACAGCGTCCGCGGAAATAGGCGCGCGTCCCGGGAGGGGGAGTGAACTCCGCCCGCGCAACCTCGACCTCCTGCACGATGCGCTCGATCAGGTGGCTCCGTTCGAGCGTAAAATAGAGGCCCTTGTCCGGGCGGACATCGTGATACTGGAGATCCATCAGCCGGATGCGAGGATCGTCCCAGCCGCAGCCCTTCCGCTCCATATAGGATTCCATCATCTGGCGCTTGGCCACCCAATCCAACTCGCGCACCAAGAGCCGAGAGTCTTGTTCCAACTTATCCAGCACCTCTTCCCAGCGGACGAGAATATCTTTCGTAACTTGGGAAAGATCGTGACAGGCATAGTATCCCATGGCTGCCTTCAAATAGGTCCGCTGAATTGCCACCGCCGTCATTGAGCGGCCCCCCGACAGCTTAAGAGGCTCCTTCATGCCCAGATCGCGCGAGACCTGCTTGATGCCACGAACCGGGTCCTCCAACTCAATCTGCGGCATCTCGACTCCTGCATCCAGCAGTTCCAGCAGGATGGCCAAGGTCCCGACCTTGAGGTAAGTCGACAATTCCGCCATGTTGGCATCCCCGGCAATCACATGCAGCCGCCGGTACTTGGCATGCTCCGCATGGGGCTCATCGCGTGAATTGACGATGGGACGACGGACCATCGTATTGAGATCGACCAGACACTCGAAAAAATCCGCCCGCTGCGAGATCTGATAATCGGTTTGGTTAGCCTGATTCTCCGCCCCGACCTTCCCTGCCCCGGCGAAAATAAGCCTCGTCACCAAAAACGGCGCCACGGCTTTTACGATGCGGTCGAAGGGAACCGTCCGGGACATGAGATAGCTTTCGTGGTAGCCGTAGCTGTTCCCCTTGCCATCAGAATTGTTCTTGTACAAGACGAACGAATCCCGCCCGGTCGTGCGCGCCATCTGCTCAAGACATTGGGCCAGAATATGGGCGCCGGCCCGTTCGAAGGCCACGATTTCACGAGGGTTGGTACATTCTGGCGTGGAATATTCCGGATGAGCCCCGTCGACGTAGAGGCGGCCTCCGTTGGCCAGCACTTTGTTCAACTGGCGATTGTAGTCTGGATTGGGCCGCTCCCGCTCCCCCGCGACTTCGAATCCCCGCGCATCGAGCAGCGGATTCTCATTTTCATAGTCCCAGACTGCCAGAGGAGCCGGCAGCCCAGGATAATGTCCGATGACCGCGATGGAATTGGCGACTGGGTCTGCGGCGGCAGGATCGCGTGAGGCAATGCCGAACTCTGTTTCTGTGCCCAGCACGCGGGGAGTCGTCAACGAGGTAGATTCCTGCATAGATGTGACATTTTAGAGATAATGCCCGGTCGTGACGGTTTCGATCTGACGCGACTCGCCAGGCCCTCCGCTGATCGTCCTGAGATGCACGATCTTTTCGCCCTTCTTCCCGGAGACCTTCGCCCAGTCATCTGGATTGGTCGTATTCGGCAGGTCTTCGTGTTCCTTAAACTCCTCCCGAATGGCGCGGATCAAGTCCTCAGACCGGAGGCCTCGGCCTTCCTTCGCGATCACCCGCTTGACGGCAAACTTTTTCGCGCGCGACACGATACCTTCAATCAAGGCCCCGCTCGCGAAATCCTTGAAGTAGAGCACTTCCTTTTCCCCGTTTGCGTAGGTGACTTCGATAAACTTATTCTCTTCCGAAGAGGCATACATCGCCTCGACCGTGAGATCAGCCATCTGCGCGACCAAGGCCTTGGCATCTCCACCATGGCGCTTCAAGTCTTCTTCGGCAAAGGGCAGGTCGACGCTCAGATACTTCGAGAAAATATCCTTGGCCGCCACCGCATCGGGACGCCCCACCTTCACCTTCACATCCAACCGGCCGGCGCGGAGGACCGCCGGATCGATGAGATCCTGGCGATTACTGGCCCCGATCACGATCACATTGCGGAGCCGCTCCACTCCGTCGATCTCAGAGAGAAACTGCGGGACGATCGTCGACTCGATATCGGAGGAAATCCCGGTGCCTCGCGTTCTGAAAAGCGCATCCATTTCGTCGAAAAACACGATGACGGGATTGCCGTCTGCCGCCCGCTCCTTCGCCTTCTTGAACACTTCACGGACTTGGCGCTCGGACTCCCCGACATACTTATTGAGCAACTCCGGCCCCTTCACGTGCAAGAAGTAGCTCCGCACTTCCTTGCCGGTGAGATGCCCAAGCTTCTTCGCGATCGAATTCGCGACGGCCTTGGCGATCAAAGTCTTCCCGCAGCCAGGCGGGCCATAGAGCAGGACCCCCTTAGGAGCGCTCAGCTTATACTCTGAAAAGAGGGTCGGATGAAGGAACGGCAGCTCAACTGCGTCGCGGACCTGCTCCAACTCGCGCTGCAACCCCCCGATGTGCTCATAATCGACATCGGGCACTTCTTCCAACACCAACTCTTCCGCCTCAGACTTGGGAAGCTTTTCGATGACATAGCCGGAGCGGGGGTCGTAAAGAAGATGGTCTCCGACGCTCAATCGTTCGCCCAGCAACGGATCACCCAGCTCCGCCACCTTTTCCTCGTCGAAATGCAAGGTGACCAGCGCGCGGTTGCCTTCCAGCACATCCTTGAGCCTCACGACTTCGCCCTGGATATCGAAACCTTTCACCTCAATGACGTTCAACGCTTCGTTCAGGACCACTTCCTGTCCCTTGCGCAACGTCTTGCCGTTGATCGAGGGATGCAGGCTGACCTTCATCTTCCTGCCTGACACATAGACATTGCCGGTTTCGTCGGCATTGAGGCTGGAAAAGATGGCGTAGGTCGAGGGAGGCGCGGTCAGTTTTTCAACTTCGGCGCGCAACGTTTCAATCTGCGCCTTCGCTTCCTGGAGCGTGGCGACGAGCTTGTCGTTCTGTTTGGTGGCTTGGTCGAGCTGGTAGCGGGATTGGTAGAGCCGACGGATTTCTTCTTCCATCGACTGGATCTGCACGCGAAGTTTTTCCACCTCGCGAGCCTGTTCGTCGTTGCGTGGGGCCACGTCCGTTTCTCCCTCAGTCAACCGCTTCGTGATCTGCGTGACGGAATCTCGGAGAGACCGGAATCGACTCGGACTGTCTTGCTTGCCAGCCATGGCGCGACTCGAAGAATGCAAAACCCCTTACGGAATCGGGGAGTCCTTGTCTGAGCGGATTCTATCACCAGCCCCAGGGGTGGTCAACCGGACTGCGAGAGCGGCACCATGCGTCATGGAGCCCAGGTCACGGCATCAAGCAACTCGCGCGTCGCCGACTCCACATCCTCTGCGCCAAGAATCGCCGTGATCACCGCCGCACCGAACGCCCCGGCCTGCCGTATCTCACGAGCGCGAACCGCCGTGACTCCGCCGATCCCCACAATCGGAATGCGGACAGCCCGACAGGCCTTTTCAAGCGTCCGAATACCGAGCGGCGCACCGAATGCCTGCTTGGAGGGGGTCTCATAGATCGGACCAAGAATCACATAGTCTGCGCCCTGGGACTCAGCCGCCACCGCTTCCTCGATGCTATGCACGGACAGACCCAGAAGCCGATCTGTCCCCAGCAACCGCCGTACAACCGACACAGGGAGACTATTGCTGCGCAAATGGACGCCGACACCGTCCAGAGCCAAGGCGATATCGATCCGGTCATTGATGAGGAGTTGCGATCCGCCAAAATTCGTCAGGGCCTGCACTTCCCGTGCAAGCGAGACAAGGTCACTGGCCGAGAGATCTCGCTCGCGAAGTTGAATGATGGGGGCCGCGACCGAGAACACACGCTGTAAAAGCGGAACGAGAGGCCGCCCCTTCGTCTGATGGCGATCCGTGACGAGCAGAAGTCGGCTGGAGAGTTTCAACATCGGGGAAGTGCTGAGTCCTGAGTGCTGAGTCCTAAGTATACGAACTGCCCACTCTTACGATCTTCCATCTCAGCACTCACCTCTTAGCACTCAGCACTTCTTCTAGAGCATCCCTTCGATCGGGCTACTCGCCGTCGCGTACAGCTTTCTCGGGATACGTCCGGCTTTATAGGCCAACCGCCCGGCATAGACTCCGTATTTCATCGCCTCGGCCATGGCAATGGGATCTTTGGCACCGGCGATAGCCGTATTCATGAGAACGGCGTCCGCCCCCAGTTCCATCGCAAAGGCTGCATCGGAAGCGGTCCCGACTCCCGCATCCACGATGATCGGCACCTTGATCATCTCCATAATGATCTTGAGGTTATAGGGATTCCGAATCCCGAGGCCAGACCCGATCGGCGCGGCCAAGGGCATGACGGCAGGACAGCCGACGTCCACCAGCTTCTGCGCCACAATCGGATCGTCATTCGTATAGGGCAGGACAATAAAGCCTTCCTTGACGAGAATCCTCGCCGCTTCGATCAATCCCGCCGTATCGGGGAACAGCGTCCGCTCGTCGCCGAGCACTTCCAGCTTGATCAAATCTGACACGCCGGCGGCCCTGGCCAAACGGGCATAGCGCAGCGCATCTTCCACGTTGTAACAGCCGGCTGTGTTAGGAAGGATGATGTACTTCTTCGGGTCAAGATAATCGAGCAGGTTCTCTTTGGAGCGATCGGTGATGTTCACGCGCCGCACCGCCACCGTCACCACGTCTGCGCCGGACGCCTCAATGGCTTTCTTGGTTTCGGCAAAGTCCTTATACTTTCCGGTCCCAACCCACAGCCGGGACTTAAACTCACGACCGGCAATGATCAACGGATCATTCTGCATGGACGAAACCCCTCTCCCTGACGTGAGAACCCATCGGCGCGCCGCCGCCGATGAAGCTCAAAATTTCCAATCGATCGCCCGCGTGAAGACTTCGACCATCGAAATCTTTGCGATCCAATATTTCCAAGTTCAACTCTACTGCTACGCGTTCAGTCTTGATGGCGAGATCCCGCAGCAGATCCCCGACCGTGGCATCGGCCCGACAGGCCCGGGCTTCGCCATTCACCTGAATTTGAATCGTCTCTGCCATCGCCGCTCATCCTAGGGGACCAGAAATCTGGTTGTCAACAAACCCGGTCTTGCTCCGCCCCTTGCCTCCACCGCCATGACCACGTCACAATACCAGCATCACAGCCTATGATGTCTACCCCGCAACAGAACCAGCAGATCGCCACCATCTTTCGGTCGATGGCGGAACGGTTAGCGTCGCAGCGGGCGAACCCCTATCGAGTCAGGGCCTACCGAAAGGCAGCCGATACCATCGAAAGCTTGGAGGAAGACATTGCAACAGTCGCCGCACGACAGGCGCTGGAAGAACTTGATGGTATAGGCCGTGACCTGGCGGATAAAATTGAAGAGTTTCTCAAAACCGGCAGGATCCAGGCCTATGAAGCCTTGAGAACGCCACTCCCCGAAACCGTGAAGGCCTGGGCTCAACTCCCTGGACTGTCCGAATCGCTCGTGGCCTACCTCTACACCAGACTCTGCATCACCACCTTGACCGATCTGGAACAACTGGTACGGTCGCATCTACTGCGCACCGTGCCAGGGTTCTCAGGATCGGAAGAACGGCTGCTGGAGGCGATTACCGCCTCGCAACAGCCGGTCCCTCTTACGACGCCCGAGGAAGTTCCTTAAAGATCTTCCAGGTCTTCAACATCTCCACCGCCTTTTGCAGTTGGACGTCCTGCTCAAGCAGGGGATCGCCCACGGCATCGACGGGAGCAAGCTGAGGCAAAACGCCGCCCTTTGACTGGCTCGCGTCCTGGCCCTTGGCAGCCGCCGGTTGCTCTTTCCCCGGTGCGACAACAGATTTAGCCTGCTTCGGCTCCCCATCCTTTTCACCGGGGGCCACCTCGCCGGCCTTCGCAACGGTCACAGGAGGTTGGGCCTTCACGACAATATCAGGCGTGATACCGGTCGATTGGATTGAGCGCCCTTTCGGGGTGTAGTACTTCGCTGTCGTCAAGCGGAGGCCGGACCCGTCCCCCAGCGGAAGAATCGTTTGCACCGATCCCTTGCCGAACGACGTCGTGCCGACAATCACGGCACGCCCGTAATCTTGCAGTGCGCCGGCCACAATCTCTGAGGCACTGGCCGATCCTTCATTGATCAGGATGATCATAGGTGAATCGTCCATCTGATCTTTCCCCTTGGCGATCCATTCGTCCTTTTTGCTCTCGCGTCCCTTGGTATAGACCACGAGCTTGCCGCCAGGGAGAAACTGCTCGGAGACCTCAACCGACGCGGTCAACAGCCCGCCGGGATTGTTGCGAAGGTCCAGGATCGTCGCCTGGAGCTTTAGATCTTTGAACTGTTTGAGGACCTTGCCCAGATCCCGTCCGGTCGATTCCTGAAACTGCGTCAGCCGGACGTAGCCGATATTGTCCAACACCTTCGACTTCACACTCTCGATCTTAATGGTGTCGCGGACCAGCGTAAATTGGAGCGGATCGGATGTCCCCTCCCGCTGAATCGTCAAATTCACCTTCGAACCCTTGGGACCGCGCATCTTCTGCACCGCATCCATCAACGTGAGGTCTTTGGTCGTTTCGTCGTTCACCTTGGTAATGAAATCGCCCGCCTTAATCCCGGCTCGATAGGCCGGCGTGCCCTCGATGGGCGCGATCACCGCCAGGCGGTTTTCCTTCACGCCGATCTGAATACCGACGCCTCCGAACTCCCCTTTCGTCTCTACCTGCATTTCCTTATACATGTCCGGCGTCATGTAGGCAGAATGGGGATCGAGGGTGGAGAGCATCCCTCGGATGGCTCCCTGGACGAGGTCCTTCACCTTCGTTTCATCGACATAGTTCTTTTGAACCTGGGTCAGCACCTCGGAAAATGTTTTCAGCTCTTCATAGGTTTCCGTGGCATGTCCGGTCCGCTCCCAGCCTTTGCCGAGCATCACGCCCAAGACCAAAGCCACCACCACTGTCGGCCCAACCATCCAGAATCGTTTCCGGGGATACTGTTCCATAATAATAACGTCCTTTCCTCTTCCGTTCCCTATCGCCTTGCCAACCATTGGAGAGGATCCAGCGGCTCCGCCCCCTCGCGCAACTCAAAGTATAAAGTATTTTCACCCGTCATGCCCGTATCGCCCGTTTCGCCGATCGACTGCCCGGCGCCCACCTGCGCCCCCACCGCCGCAAGGATCTTCGAGGCATGGGCATAGAGCGAAAAGAAGCCGTTCGCATGATCAAGGATTATAACGAGTCCGTAGCCTTTCAACCAGTCCGCATAGACGACAGACCCTGGCATCACCGCATGGATGGCGCTCCCCTCGACCGCCTTGATCTCAATACCTCGACGCTGCACATAGGTATTGAAGGTCGGATGTTTCTGGCGCCCGAAGAAGGAAATGACTTTCCCGTCGGCTGGCCAAGGCAAGCCCCCCTTCACTCCCCGCGGGGCAAGCCCCGCGACGGGAGGACGGACTGCGGTTGCGCGGCGGCGCGTCTCCAACTCATGCAACAGACTATCGATACGAGAGGCAGACCGCTCCAATTCCTGGAGCGCATGTTCGTAGGATTCTTTTTGCTGGGTGATCTTGGTCAGGTAGACGTGCTTTTCCTTCTTAACCGACTTGATCTCCCCCAGATGTTTTTCGGTGCTTTGCTTGTATGAGAGCATCCCGATCCGCGCTTCTTCCCGCTGCCGCTCCACCTGCTCCATCCTAGCCATATCGGCCTTGAACGTGCCCATGAGGGCATAGTCCCGCTCGGAGACGGCCGAGAGATACTGAAGCCTCCGCTGGAAATCTCCATACGAGTCAGAGGCGAGCAGGGTCTTCCAATAGCCGAAGCGCCCTTCCATATATTGAACCCGCAACCGCGCCAGAATCGCATCCTGCCGCTCCCGCACGCTAATGCCCAACCCGGCGAGCTGCGCATTGATGGATTCGATTTCCTGATCCTTTTTACGCAGCTTCCGGCTGATCTCCTGGTGCGCCTGCTTGTACTGGAGCAACCGTTCATCCAGCGTCTGGATTCCCTGCAGTAGCGACTCGCGCTTCTTCCCTGCTTCATCAGCCTGTTTACGTTTCTCTTCAATCTTATTTTTAAGCTGTTCGAGCGCCTTCCGCTCTTTTTCGATCTTGTCAGTGATCGGATCGGCGACTGCATCCATGGGCCAGGAGAGAGCCAGGAGCCCCCAGACCATCATGCCGACCCTGAACCAGGCCCGACAGGTCATGTCCTAGCCTCGCCGAAGCGCCTGATCGACACGAAACTGCCGGCGAACCCAAGCCCCATCCCCACTGCAATCAAGGTAAGACAGACAGACGGTGGGAAAAAGGCGATGAGGTTCTCAAGCCCGGCAAATCGCCCAGTCGTGCGCATTTCCTGCCTAAACAGCTCGTACATCAATTTGAGCATGGCCAGCGAGAGCGCGCTGCCCATAGCGCCGAGCACCGCCCCCTCCACCAGATAGGGGATGCGAATGAAACTGGTCGTGGCCCCGATGAGCCGCAGAATGGCAATCTCATCCCGCCTGGCAAACAGGGTCAGGCGAATGGTATTGGCGATAATGGTCACAGCCGCAGCTGAAAGGATCACGCCAATGCCGACGGCAACCAACTCAATCGACCGAATCACCGTGGCCAGCGCGTCAATCCAGTCCTGGTTATAGTCGACCTTGGAGACGCCGGTGATCCGGCTCACCCGTTCCGCCCATCGCTTGACCAAATCAGAAGACCGGAACGATGGACTGAGCGCGACCACGAAGGAAGCCGGTAAGGGATTCTGGCCCAGCCCCTCAAGCAAATGAGATTCAGAAGGAAACTGCGCCTTGAACTCTCCCAGCGCCTGTTCTTTCGAGATGAACAGCAGAGAGGCCACGGCATGATCGCTCCGCAGCTGCTGCTCCACCTTCGCAATCGAATCGGCGGCGAGCCGATCGTCCAGATACACCATGATCTTGATATCGTCCTGGAGCCATCCTGCCGCCGCCCGCAAATTGACATAGAGAAGCAAGAAGATACCGACGCAAGCCAGCGTAAAAGCGGTGGTCAGGATCGCAACCACCGTCGTCATCCGGTTGGTCCGCATATTGACCCAGGATTCTCTCAGGAGATAGGACAGCATCTTCACGCCGACACCCCCTGCTCCGGCAACAACCGGCCCTGTGACAAGGTAAGCACCCGCCGATTCGCCTGCGCCATGACGAGAGGATCATGCGTCGCCACGACAACCGTCGTGCCGCGCGCATTAATAGTTTTGAACAGCTCGATAATCTCAACGGTCAGGGCCGGGTCTAAATTGCCGGTCGGCTCATCGGCCAACAGGAGAACCGGGCCATTCACGATCGCGCGCGCAATGCAGACCCGTTGCTGCTCCCCCGTCGAAAGGCCGGCCGGAAGCTGGTCCCGCTTATGCTCGATCCCGACCGCCCGCAAAGCCTCCATGACTTTCCGGCTGATGTCGTCGGCAGACACGCCTTGCACCAGCAAGGGCAGCGCCACATTGTCGAAGACGGACTTCTTCGACAAGAGCCGAAAGTCTTGGAACACCGTTCCCACCTTGCGGCGCAAATAGGGAATGTCGGACTGCTTCAGCGTGGTCACGTTTTTCTGATGGACGAAGACCTGCCCCTCATCGGGCCGTTCCGCCCCGATGAGCAGCCGCAAGAGGGTCGACTTGCCTGCTCCGCTGGGCCCCATGAGCAGGACGAACTCTCCTTTGCCGATCTCAAGAGTGACGTCGGAGAGCGCCGACCGCTGATCATACCGTTTCGACACGTGGATTAATTGGATCATCGTCCCTTTACCAGCGGAGATCGTCCCCCGCTACTTCAAACGCGTTCTGAATATGCTCGATCTGAGAAATGTCGGCATCCGCCCCCTGCAGCAGGACGACATCGAATCGGCAGGGCCGATCCTTGAGATGGTGCCGGGCCAGATACTGCGCCGCCAACTGGATCAACTTCTCCTGCTTCCGCTGATGAACGGCATGGATGGCCCCGCCGAACGCATCGGTGCGCCGCGCCTTCACCTCGACAAAGACCAGCACCGGCCCATCTTCCGCCACCAAGTCCAACTCCCCCACCGACGAGCGCAGGTTGCGCGCCACGATTCGATACCCCTTGCGGCGCAAATACTGCTCTGCCGCCGTCTCGCCTTCTTGGCCAAAGAGCTTCCGGGGGTCGAGGCTGGTCACGGAGTCGTCCCTGGACAGTCGCCCAGCCCGCTCAAAAGCTGGGCGACCGGGGCGAAGGTGCGTCGATGGATCGCGCAGGGGCCATGTTGCGCAAGCCGCTGCAAATGCTCTTCCGTCCCATAGCCCTTGTGGGCAAGAAAATTATACAGGGGATAGGTCCGATGGTACGCGGCCATCATGCGATCGCGCGTCACTTTGGCCACGATCGACGCGGCCGCAATCGAGATGGACAGGGTGTCGCCCTTAATGATCGAGCGTGAGGGAATGGCGAGATTCGACAGGGTGACGGCATCGATCAAAAGACAATCAGCCGGAGGATTCAGCGAGGCCAGCGCGCGACGCATGGCCAGGCGAGTCGCTTCGAGAATATTGAGGCGGTCGATCTCCTGCTCCGTGGCGACCCCCACACCGATCCCGCGAGCCCGCTCGACAATGACCTCATAGAGCCGCGCTCGCTCAGATTCGGAAACTTGTTTCGAGTCGTTGACACCGGTCAAGCGGCAACGAGAAGGCAGGACCACCGCCGCCGCGACGACAGGGCCCGCCAGGGGGCCCCGTCCGGCTTCATCCAGACCGGCGATGCGGCGATAGCCGCGCCGTCGGGCTTCCAATTCAAATTCGTCGGTCGGTCCCACGATGCGGCCCCGCGATGCGTCCAGTGAACGGGCACCCGTCGACGGAACCAGGAAAAACGACTAGGCCTTCGGAGCCGCAGCAGCTTCTGCCGGCGCTTCGACCTTGCGAGCAACCCCGGCCTTCGCCTTCGGGCTCGCGACGAACTCCCGATCTTCGACCTTGGCAAACTTGCCCTTCTTCCCGCGAAGATAATAGAGCTTGGCCCGACGCACCTTACCCTGGCGCATGACCTCGACGCGCGTGACGATCGGCGAATGGATCGGGAAAATTCGTTCCACACCGACGCCGTAGGAGACCTTGCGCACCGTGAAGGTCTCGGTGTTCAGCAACCCTTTACGGGCGATCACCGCGCCTTCGAACACCTGAATGCGCTCTTTTTCCCCTTCGACCACTTTCACGTGCACGCGAACGGTGTCGCCGATTTCAAAAACAGGCGCCGCCGGCTTGGTGAAAGACTGCTGTATCCGTTCTAAGCGATTCATGAGACTACCCCTTCCTCCCCACATCGAACAGGCGTGCCAGCCACGCCTTCACGAGTAAGTTCGTCTAGCAATTGTTGATCTTCGAGACTCAAGACCCGATCCCGCAACAGATCCGGCCGTCTCTGATACGTACTTCGCAAGGACTCCTTCCGACGCCATAGACGAATGACCTCGTGATGTCCTGAAAGCAACACTTCCGGCACGGCCATCCCTCGAACCTCCGCCGGCCTCGTATAGTGCGGATATTCGAGCAACGAATCCGTAAACGACTCTTCCTCAATCGACTCCGGATCGCCCAACACACCGGGGACCAAACGGGCTGCGGCATCGATAAGCACCAGCGCCGGCAACTCGCCTCCGGTCAGCACATAATCCCCGACGGAAATTTCTTCCGGCTGCAAGGCCAGCCGCACACGCTCATCGACGCCTTCGTAGTGGCCGCAGAGAATGACCAGCCGACGGGTGTCCGCCGCCAGGTTCTTCGCATAGGCCTGCGTGAACGGGCGACCGTGCGGAGACGGAAACAACAACCGGATCTCTTCACCGGCCACGGCATACTCAGCCTGAATCTGTTCCACCGCGCGCAGGATAGGTTCCGCCTTCATCACCATCCCGGCCCCGCCGCCGTAGGGCACGTCGTCCGCCACTCTGTGGCGATCGAGCGTGTAGTCGCGCAGGTTGTGTACGCGAATGTGCAAGAGCCCCTTTTCCTGCGCCCGCTTGAGAATGCTTTGCGCGAGCACCGGCGCCACCATATCGGGGAACAGGGTCAAGATGTCACAGCGCATGGCGATCCTCAACCAAATCGTCGATCCCGCGAACCAGCATCCGGCGACGCACCAGATCCACCGACGTCACAAAGCTCTTCGCGGCCGGAATGAGGACTTCCTCCGTCCCCTTGCGAACCACGAAGACGTGATTGTCCGGTATCTCCAAAATCGTCTCCACCACGCCGACCTCGTCGCCCCGCTCGTTCTCGACCGTCATCCCGATGAGGTCGCACTCAAAGTAGACGCCCTCGGCCAGCGTCGCCGCTGGACGCCGCGGCACTTGGATCAACCCCCCGCGCAACGCCACAGCTTCTTCCGGCGTCGTCACACCGACAAAACCCATAATGTAGGTCGAGCCGGCGCGTCTGACATGCGCCACCGTCTTCTCGACCACCTGTCCCGTCGGCGCCACCACCTGCACCTGCTTCAGATGGTCCAACCGGCCAGGCACATCGCTCAACAATCGCACCTTGAACTCGCCGCGCACGCCAAAGTGGCGCTCGATCTTGCCGATCGTCACAAGATCTGCCGGCGCCGTGGTCACGTATTACGCGCCCTTCTTCTTCGCGGCTTTCCCTGCGGCTTTTTCCGCTTCAAACGTCTTCCAGACGCCACAACGACGGAGCAACGTCTTGACCGTGACGGTCGGCTGCGCGCCCTGGCGCAACCAGCTCAACACCCGTTCCTGCTTCAACTCCGGCAGACCCGCTTCCTTCAAGGGATCGAAGATCCCCAGAATTTCCAGAAACCGCCCATCGCGCGGCTTCCGTGAATCCGCTGCGACAACGCGATACAGCGGTCGTTTATGTCGTCCCGTTCTCGTCAATCTCAAATGAACAGCCACTAGACTCCTCCTTCTATACAACACACCATGATGATGACTATCGACCCTTACATGGATCGCAGAAGTTGCGCCAACTGCCGGCGGCCTCCCGACCCTGCCATAACCTTGGCGATTTTCCTCGCCGAGAGAAACTGCTTAATTAACCGATTCACTTCTTCCACCTTCGTTCCGCTGCCCCGGGCAATCCGCTTCTTCCGGCTTCCGTTGATGAGCGTATGATCACGCCGCTCGCGCGCCGTCATCGAGTCGATCATCGCCGTGACCCGCTTCATCTCCCGCTCAGGCATCTGCCCGTCCATCGCCCCCTTGAGCTTCTGGCCGCCCGGCAGCATCCCCAAAATCTGGTCCAGCGAACCCAGACGACTGACCTGACTCAACTGAGCGCGGAAGTCTTCCAGCGTGAACGTCGTGCTGGTCAACCGCTTCTGCGCATCCGCCGCCTGCTCGATCGTAAAGGTCTCTTGGGCCTTTTCGATCAACGAGAGCACGTCGCCCATGCCGAGGATGCGCGAGGCCATCCGGTCGGGATGAAACAACTCCAGCGCGTCCAACTTCTCGCCCACGCCCAAAAACTTGATCGGCTTGCCGGTCACCGCCCGGATCGACAACACCGCCCCGCCCCGGGCGTCGCCTTCCACCTTGGTCAGGATGATGCCGGTCAGGCCGATCCGTTGATCGAACTGGCTGGCCATCGTGACCGCATCCTGGCCCGTCATGGCATCGGCCACCAAGAGTACTTCATGCGGCTGCACGGCAGCTCTCACCGATACTAACTCTCCCATCAACTCATCGTCGATATGGAGACGGCCGCCGGTATCCAGGACGACGAGATCGTACCCCTGCTCCCGTCCACGCTCCACGCCGGCCTGGCAAATGCGGACGACATCCGTATGGGAAGCCTGGGCCGGATCGACTCGATGCACGTCGATCTCAAGGTCGCGACCCAGACTCGCCAACTGATCGCCGGCTGCCGGTCGCCGAGGATCTGCCGCAACTAGAAGCACCCGCTTCCCCTGCGCCTTAAAATACCGCCCGAGCTTGCCGCAGGTCGTGGTCTTTCCGGCTCCTTGCAGCCCGACCATCATCACGACAGTGGGAGGATGCGAGGCCAACGCCAACCCGGCCCGCTCGCGGCCCATCATCTCACAGAGCTCGTCCCAGACGACCTTGACCACTTGATGGCCGGGGGTCAAACTCTGAAGGACTTCCTGCCCAACTGCCTTGACCCGAACCCGCTCGATGAAATCCTTAACGATCTTAAAGTTGACGTCGGCTTCAAGCAACGCCAGACGAACTTCCTTCAAGGCTTCCGCGATGTTCTGTTCTGTCAGAACTCCAGAACCGCGCAGCTTCTTGAAAATCTTCTCAAACTTTTCGCTGAGAGAATCGAGCATACCGCCACATAGCAAAAGGCAATCGAAACCCCTAGCTCCAAATCTCCGATCACCTCGAAAATTCTAGCAAAAGAGCATCGGGG
The DNA here is from genome assembly GCA_026387665.1 of Nitrospirota bacterium. NCBI lineage: Bacteria > Pseudomonadati > Nitrospirota > Nitrospirota bacterium. The sequence continues at coordinate 250,641 of JAPLLG010000008.1, read as the reverse complement.
AGTCTAAAGGACTAAACGGGATGAAGTCAAGGGAGAGCGGGCCCCTGGACCGGGTAGTTTAGCCCGTACATTTTATTGACATGTTGGAGACCTTTCGCTATGGTCCTATCGTTATCTCCTGAGACTACACAAAGACTTATGAGGCGGTTGCCGTGAAGAAATCACCCTTGATTTTGCTCGTTTTTGTGCTCATCGGCGGACTATTAGGCGGCGTCTTTGGGGAAATCCTCCGGGTCATGGCCCCACAGGGCGCGATTCAGGCGATTTTCTCCAGCAATTTCAACCCGGGCATCAGTCCACCGCTGACGATCGACCTGGTCCTCATCAAGCTCACGTTTGGCTTGGTTCTGAAAATCAACTTACTCAGCCTCCTCGGAATGTTCTTGGGCATCTATCTCTACAAAAACGTTTAACAGGCTGCTGAAAAAGCCCGCCAGCTTCGTTCTCGCCTCGAAAGCATCCTCAACGTAGCCAGAGGCTACGCCTCCGGTGCTTTCATCGGCTGCGGCCTTGCTGGACGGCCTTTTTGAGCAGCCTGCGAAGCCGCTCTCCTCTTTTTCCTGACGTACAGGCTATTGAACCGCTGCTTACCGGAACAATCTTTCTGCAACCCGCTAGACATCCGATTTCAGCTCTAACTCTCTCAGCTTCAACGCGCGAATCTTGTTTCGGATGGCTGCAGCCCTCTCAAACTCCAACTTCTTGGCGGCGGCTTTCATCTCCAACTCCAGCCGTTTGATGACCTGTTCGGTGACTTCCTCCGCTCCATAGAGGGCCGGCGACTCCGCGACCAAATCCAGCTGCGCTATATCCACTTCCGCTGTGGCATAGTCGAGGGACCGCACATCCTTCGTGATGCTCGTGGGCACGATGCCGTGTTTGGCATTGTAGTCTGCCTGAATCGTGCGCCGGCGCCCTGTCTCATCGATCGCCATTTGCATCGACGCCGTAACGGTATCCCCGTACAAAATTACATGGCCCCGCAGATTCCTCGCGGCCCGCCCGGCCGTTTGGATCAACGATCGATAGGACCGAAGATAGCCTTCCTTGTCCGCATCCAGAATCGCCACCAGCGTGACCTCCGGGAGGTCCAATCCTTCACGCAGCAGATTGATCCCCACCAGCACGTCGAATACCCCGCGCCGCAGGTCGCGGATGATCTCAGCCCGTTCCAACGTCTTAATGTCGGAATGCAGATAACGCACCTTAATCCCGAGATCGTGGTAGTACTCGCTCAAATCCTCCGACATGCGTTTGGTCAAGGTGGTGATCAATACCCGCCCGCCCTGCGCCACTTCAGCCCGCACTTCGCCCAGGAGATCATCGACCTGGCCCTTAGCCGGTCGCACCTCGATGACCGGATCCATCAGACCGGTCGGGCGGATGATCTGCTCGACGACTTCTCCCACCGTATGCCCCAGCTCATAGGGGCCCGGCGTCGCGGACACGTACACCGCCTGCGCGAGACATTGCTCAAACTCGGCGAACTTGAGCGGCCGGTTATCGACCGCCGACGGCAATCGAAAACCGTACTCGACCAAGGTCCGCTTCCGCGAGTAGTCCCCCTCGTACATCCCGCCGACCTGGGGAACCGTCGCATGGGATTCATCCACGATCAGCAAAAAGTCTTTGGGGAAATAGTCGATGAGCGTCGGCGGCTGTTCGCCTGGCGCGCGGCCACTGAGGTGCCGCGAATAGTTCTCGATGCCGTGGCAATAGCCCATCGCCCGGATCATTTCCAGATCGAACTTGGTGCGTTGCGCGATCCGCTGGGCCTCCACGAGCTGATTCTGTTTCTTGAAATAGGCGACGCGTTCATCCAGTTCTTCTTCGATGCCCGTAATCGCCCGCTCGTACCGATCCGGCGCAATGAGATAGTGCGTGTTCGGATAGATCGCGACTTTCGGCAGCTTCCCGAGCGACTTCCCCGTAAGCGGGTCGATTTCGTGAATGGCGTCGACCACGTCGCCGAACAGCTCGATCCGGACGGACACCGCGTCATTCGACGCGGGGAAAATCTCGATGACATCGCCGCGGGCCCGGAAGGTGCCGCGATGAAAATCCACATCACTGCGGGCATATTGAATCTCGACCAGTTTGGCCAGAATCTTCTCCCGCCTCATCTCCATCCCCTCTTCGAGGAAGATCACCATCTCGTGGTAGACCTCCGGCGACCCCAGGCCGTAGATGCAGGAGACCGACGAGACGATCAGCACGTCGTTCCGTTGAAGCAGCGCGGACGTCGCCGCATGCCGCATCTGATCGATCGCATCGTTCACGGAGGCGTCCTTGGCGATATAGGTGTTGCTTTGCGGGATGTAGGCTTCCGGCTGGTAGTAATCGTAGTAACTGACGAAATACTCCACCGCGTTGTGGGGAAAGAACTGTTTGAACTCTTGATAGAGCTGACCGGCCAGCGTCTTGTTATGGACCAGCACCAGGGTGGGCTTCTGCACCTGCGCCACCACGTTGGCCATGGTAAAGGTCTTGCCGGACCCGGTGACACCCAGCAACGTGTGATGCTTTCGGCCAGCCGTAATCCCGGCCACCAGCTTGTCGATGGCCTGGCCTTGATCTCCGCAGGGCTTGAATGGGGCTTCGAGTTGGAACAGCGGCATGGAACGACCTTTCAGCCGTTATCTTACCATCGAACAGCGCGTACGCACAGAAGCGCGCCAGGGGAGAGGGACTGGCCCTCAACACACCACCGGCCCCTTTCGGGGCCGGCAGCAGCTGAGTGTCTTAGTAGCGTGAATGCCTGATCGCGCCGACCGGGGCTCCCGGTCTATGAGCGGAACCACGGTTCTCACCCCCGAAGGAGCGTCGACCAGCCGGCTCCGAGCTTCGGCGGGGCCGCGCGCGAGGATCCTGATAGTCGCTCGCCGGCATAGGAGCCGGAGTGGGAAGAGCGGCCAGCACGGGAAGCGCGAGCTTCGTCGTCTCGATCTTCAACTGTCTCACCATGCGAAGATACTCTCGCTCTTCTGACTGCGAGAGAATCAGGAAGGTCGACCCTTCCTTCTCTGCGCGACCGGTCCGGCCGGTCCGGTGGACATACGAATTCGGATTGGTCGGCAACTCATAATGAATCACCTGCACCACATCCTGAATATCGAGGCCTCTGGCTGCCACATCGGTCGCCACGAGCGAGCGGATCTTGCCGGCCCGAAAGGCGCCGAGCGTCCGTTCCCGCTGTGCCTGGCTATGGTTGCCGGTCAAGGAACCGATCGAAGACGGTTCCCCGCCCAAATGGGCCGCCAATCGCCGCACCTTATACTTTTGATCGCAGAACACCATCGACCGCTCCCCACCCTTCAACGCATGGAGCAAGGTATGCACGAGCTGTGTGCGCACCTGGTCTCCCGGCACGACATAGTAGGCATGCACGATCGTCGTCGGACTGTTGATCCCAGGGTCAACCGCGATGCGCGCGGGATCGCGCTGCATGCTCTGCGCGAGCGTCTGAATGTCCCCCGAAAATGTCGCGGAGAACAACAGCGTCTGACGCTCAGCTGGAAGGAGACGGATGATCCGCTGGATGTCGCGCAGGAATCCGCGGTCCAACATCTGATCGGCTTCATCCATCACGAGAAACGTCACGCCGCCCAACTTCAAGTGACCGGACCCGGCCAAGTCGAGCAACCGGCCCGGCGTTCCGACCACCACCAAGGGAGGCCGTTGCAACGCGCGGTACTGCCGTTCGATCGGCGTGCCGCCATAGACCGACAAGGAGGTCACGGACGCCGGAGCATACTTGCGCAGCTCCATTTCAATCTGAAGCGCCAGCTCACGCGTCGGCGCCAGCACGAGAAACTTCGGGCCAGCAGAATGGCTCGGTCCGCCAGACTTGGCATAGGGGCCAGGCGCGGGCGCCGAGGCCTCCCGCCGCATGACTTGTTCGATAATCGGCAGCAAAAACGCCAGGGTTTTGCCGCTCCCTGTTTTGGCCTGCGCCATAATATCCCGACCTTCCAGCGCCACGGGAATGGCAGCCTGCTGCACCGGTGTCGGTGTCGTCAGACCAGCCTGTATCAGGCGCTGGGCAAGGGAGGGCTGTAGATTCATATCAGCAAACGTAGACATAGAACTCCTTGTACGGGGCAAACTTCCTGGGACTGCACGGTCCGACCTCGTCAGAGGGCCGGGAAACGCATCGAAGTGATGGGCAATTCTAGGAAGGAAATAGCGGGGCTGCCGGATAGGCAGCCCCGACGTGAGAAACACTCGCTAGGATTAGTACCGGTCTCCGCCGCGGCCACCGCCGCCGCCACCAGTGCGGGGCTCCTGCGGACGCGCTTCGTTGACGGTCAACGTGCGACCACCCAACTCAGTGCCGTTCAGCGCAGTGATCGCTGATTGCGCTTCCGAATCCGAGGACATTTCCACGAATCCAAACCCGCGGGACTGGCCGGTGAACTTATCCGTGATGATTCTGGATGAGGTCACTGCTCCATGAACAGCAAACAGATCGCTCAGCTGTTGTTCAGTTGTGGAATAAGGCAAACCGCCGACGTAAATCTTAGAACCCATTGGGCTCCTCCTTTGAAAATATGTGTTGTCTTGGACTGGAGATCAAAGTGAGGAAGGAATGGGCCGAAGACGCAAAGACCATGGCGACTCAAGGCTGGCTTCCGATCAAATTCCCACACAAAACCAAAACAACATCTGTCTGAGGCCTTGTCACTCTCTGCAGTATCACCACCAGGCCCTTCGCGATGACACACAAACGACACTGTACTCCTCAAGCCCCTCAAATGCAAGCGATGGCGCAATCATGCGCGAAACAAGGTTGCTCGCTAATAGGCCGCAGGGGCAGACAGCGGGCGCTGTGAAAACAGGGGGATGGCATGCAAGCTGTCAAAATCTAAAGAGGTTTCCCCTCGAACCAGGAGCCCAACTTGCCCGATCGCCAGCGACTGATCTTCAACTGTCACGACGAACTGCCCGTCAAAGAAGGTCTCGATAAAGTCCTTGGTGAGGGTGGTATTTCGCTGGATTCGCAACGTATGCCAAGGAACCCCTTTGGGCAGAATCAGCGCCTGCGCAAGTCTCAGTTCCTTGCCATCTACCACTCGGCTCACGTCCAACGTCTTGGTCGCAAGATTGACCACCGCGGCATAAAAGTGCGTGGCATCCTTCACCCCGAATACCACTCCGCCCACCCCTGTTGCGGCGTCGAGGGGGAATCGCATCCGGACCGACACATCCGGATATTCATACTGAAACCCGTTGGCGACGATCAACCGGTAACAGGTTGCGGCTTGGCAGGATGAATTCACGGCCAGAATGTTGGCCGCCGAAGGGGCCTCGCGGTCACCCTTGATCGTCCAGTCTGCAGCCGGCCCCTCGCCAAACCCCAGCATCGAGAATCCGGCCGGTGCCTCGCCGGACTGTTGCTGGTCGAAGGTCCAGCGATTGAACAGTCCCTCCCGGGACTGATCTTTCAAGTTGGCTTCTTTTTCCGCATGGCTCTCAAGCTGAATGGCCTGCGACCGCTCGACAGACAGGCTCCAGTCACTGGCAATAGCAGCCAGTGCGCATAGCAGGAAGACCCTGCCGATGCGCCCAAACCGAATACGAATGCCCCGCTCTCTCACGTCTATCCCCTCAATCACTTTTTACTTCGATGGCCGCTTCTTAAGATCCAGAATATCCTGCTGGAACCGGTCTCGCGCCGCGGAGATCGCCTTCCGCCGTTGCCATCGATCCCAGGTCCACCATCGAAGGCGACTCCGAAACGGGACCACCGGCGGTGGCACACTGCCCCCAGGCGCATGCTGAAAATCATAGCCCTGGCGCGACTCGCGATTCTCAAAGAATCGGCGGTAGAGATGATCGTATAACCCTTTGCCTGAGTCGCCTGCGGCCACGGCACCCTCCCTACAATACGCTCAACATCTTCACGCTCCGCTACCGGAGCCAACCAAATCTAATCCCCGCTGCCCCCTGCGCTCCGGGACTGTTGCTCGATCCGGGCATAATACCTCCGCGCTCTGCCGAAAGAGAAGAGCCGCAGCAAGACACGCTGACAATTAGGGGATCTCGTCGAGAATATTGGACTGAATCGACGGCACAGGCGCAGCTTGACGTGGAGGACCAGGCAGGACGAGCGGTGAACCGCCCTGGTTGGCGCCCTGGATCAGTCCGATCGACAATTGCGGCCCGAGCGTGGTCACAGCCCCGCTCCAGGCCTGGCCGGTCGTGGGATTCCGAAAACTATACGATTGAAAATTACTTCCGGGATTGTAGAGAAATCCCTGCGTGCCCTGATTGTCGAGATAGAGATTGCCCGGGCCGGTTAAATTAAACAGCGGCGCGACCCCTCCGTCGAACGAGCGAACACTGGAGATCGATTGTCCCCACGCCTGCGAATCCAGCGACGACAGTCCCCATGCGAGCAGAGCCAGCGCACAAAACACCGCAGGCAGCATAGGTTGCGTGACGCGATGGATCTGGCATCTCACCAAACTTAGCCCATGACAGATTCGCATAAATTCATTATAGTACGTGGCATATTCTTTGTCGATCACAGGGGGGGGCCATGGAGCAGCATACAGGAACAGATGGATGGTGGCGCCCATGTTGTTATGCCGTCAGCCTTAGCCTGATCCTGGCACCTGGACTCAGTTGGAGTCTGGAAATTAGCAAAACTCCTCCCACGGAAAGGCGGGAGTCCATCTCCCTGGCCGACGCGGCACTCCAAGCGCTGAAACATAATCTGGACATCAACATCAGCCGCCAGACGAAGGAGAGCCGACAGGCCGACATCACCGTCGAACAGGCCAAGTTCGACCCGACGCTCAGCGTCAACGGTCAATACAACCGAACGGTGAACCCGCTCAACCGGCCGGTATTCGGCGGAACCCCCGGCGCCTTGGGCGAGATTACGACCTTCGATCAACGGAACCACTCCGTCACGCTCGATGCGACGACCAACTTGCTCACCGGCGGCAACGTCGACATGAACTACAGTCCCGCGCGGACAGCGGTGAATCAAAATGCGGCCAGTGGCTTCCTGTTCAACCCTTCTTACACCGGCGGCCTCGCCCTGACGCTCACACAGCCCTTGCTCCGCAACGCCGGCCTTGACGTCACCAAGACCTTCATCCGCGTCGCGCAGAACAATGCCACCGTGGAAGAACATGTCTTCCGCGATCGCGTCCTCACCGTCCTGGCCACGGTGGAACAAACCTATTGGGAAGTCGTCTTCGCCAATGAGAACCTGAAAGTGGCGGAGGCAGCCCTGAAGGCCGCGCAGGAGCTCCTGGCCAGCAACCGCGCCAAAGCGAAGGCGGGCGTCATGTCGATCGTCGATGTCCTCCAAGCCGAAGCGGCCGTCGCCTCGCGGGTTGAACAGGTCCTGATTGCGGATAAAACGATTCGAGACCAGGAGGATCAGTTGCGCCGCCTGCTCAATCCAGCGGAAGAGGACCTGCGGCAGGACTTACGCTTGACCCCGCTCGACCAACCAGTCGTGACCCTCGAACCCATCAGCCTGCAGGAAGCCATCGACACGGCCATCGCGCAACGGCCGGAAATCGTCCAGGCGAAAAAGAATATGGAGTCGAGCGACCTCAATACCAAGTTTGCCAAAAACCAGATCCTCCCGACCCTCTCCTTCCAAGGCACAATGGGCATGGCAGGGCTCGGAAAAGACTACGCTGATTCCGTGAACAAAAACTTCAACGGCGATTACTACAATTATGGCGCGGGCCTCGTCTTGAGCTATCCGCTCGGCAACCGCTCTGCCTGGAGCACCTACAACAAGCGGCAGCTGGAGGGCAAGAACGCCGAAGCCTCGCTCGTGAGTGTGCGGCAGCAGATCATCGTGGGCGTGCGCGAAGCGGTCCGCCGCGTCCAGACGGATTTCAAACGGATCGAGACCACCCGATCAGCCAGAATCATGGCAGAGAAACAGTTGCAGGCGGAGCAAGAGCGGCTAAAAGTAGGACTGAGCACGACTCGCTTCGTCCTCGACTTCCAACGAGACCTTGCGACGGCCCAAGGGAACGAATTACGCGCCACAGTCGACTACAACAAAGCGCTCTCCAACCTCGCGCGGCACAAAGCCACCACCCTCGACCGCTACAACTTCCAACTCAACTGACGGCCTCCATGATGGAGCCCGGGCCTGGTCCTCACGCAGCACCGACTCAGGCAGAAGAACGGGGCGCGGTCCTCGCGCTGCTCCCCATCGCCGCGACGCTCGACTTCTATGCCCTTCCCGCCGCGCTCCAAGAACAGACGCTCGTCCAATTCGCGCCACAGATCCTCGCCTATCTGGCCTTCGGCCTTTGGGCCACACAGAACCGCGGTATCGCGGCGCGGCTCGGGTTGGAACAACGAAATATAGGGGAGGGTCTTCGTTGGGGGCTCCTGACCGGCTTGCTGCTCGGTTGCCTCAACAGCGTCGTGATTCTCTCGATCTCTCCCTCTCTGGGCTATGACATCGGCTTCCTGATAACGACGCCGCATGCCCAACTGCCCCTCTTCGTCATGGTCCCCTGGTTCATCTGCCTCATTGCGCTCTTTGTCGAAATCAACTTTCGCGGCTTTATGCTGGGACGGCTGCTTTCCTGGGGGAGGCAACTGCTTGGTCCGAAACTCTCTCCACTGGCGAGCGCCATGGCGCTGGGAATCAGCGCGATCACATTTGCATTCGACCCCTTCATGGTCAATACTTTCCAGCACCTCCATTGGATCGCCCTCTGGGACGGTCTCATCTGGGGCATCATCTGGCTGAGAACCAATAACCTCTATGCCACGATCATCGCCCACGCCGTGGAAGTACTGGTGATGTATTGCGCCATCCGGGCTACCCTAATGCCATGAGCGATCCATGAACCCTTCCTTCTCCAGTGTTCTGGTAAATGACGTCTTCGGGGACCCTGGCGTCTATGTCGAGGTTCGCTGGTCGAAGCAGGCGCTGCTGTTCGACCTCGGCCACAATGACGGGCTGGGAGCGAGGAGGCTCCTGCGAGCCAACGACATCTTTATTTCCCACACGCACCTGGACCACTTCATCGGCTTCGACCGAGTCCTGCGAGTGGCCTTGGGGCGGGGCAAGACCGTCCGGCTGTTCGGCCCTCCCGGACTCATCAACAATGTGCAGGGCAAATTGCAGGGCTACACCTGGAATCTAGTGGATGGCTATCCCCTGACCCTGGACGTTCAGGAATTTCATCCTCAGGAAATCAAACGGACCCTATTCCGCGCCACCGACTCATTCCGCCCCGACGCACAACCATCGCGCGCGCTCGCACAGGAACCAGCCACAGGCCGATTCACGGTCCTCACCGATCCCATGTTCACCGTGAACGCGGTCGCCTTGAACCATCGCATTCCCTCGTTTGCCTATTCCCTGGAGGAACAATTCCATATCAATGTGAATAAGCAGAAGCTCCACGAGGCGAACCTGCCGGTCGGCTCCTGGCTCAAGGATGTGAAGCAATACGTCTGGCAGGGGCAACCGGACGAGTTCCGCTTCACGGCCACCCTCTACGATGAACACCACCGCGAGGAGCGGGAGCTGATATTGGGCGAGGTCAAAGAACGGTTTTGCACCATCTCACGAGGGCAAAAGATTGCCTACGTGGTCGATGCCAGATTCGACGAAGAGAATGAAGCGAAAATCATTGCCCTCGCTCAGGGCGCAGACCTGCTCTACTGTGAATCACCCTACCTGGAGGTCGATGCAGAAAAAGCCCGCAGCCGCTATCATCTGACCGCCAGACAGGCAGGCCTCATGGCACGCAAGGCCCAGGTGCGCGACTTAGTCGTCTTTCACTTCTCACCCCGGTATACAGGACAGGGCGAAGCCTTGGAGCGAGAGGCGAGAGAAGCGTTTCAAGGAACCTGAGGAGAGGGCAACGTGAATGATTTCGTGAAATATGCAGTCTATTTTCTATTGGGCGGCACCATCGTCAGCGTCTCCACCTACCTCGGCTCTCAAGGCCGTTCGTTCCTCGCCGCCTTTGCCAGCACCTTCCCTGCCATCACGGGAGCGACGTTCATTCTGATCTATCTGAACGGGGGCAGCGAGTCCCTGGTGGGCTACGCGAAGAACCTCTTGTGGTTTGTGCCGCCCTGGATCGTCTACGTGCTTGCCATGATCCATGGCGTGCCGAGAATCGGCTTCTGGCCTGCCATGGCCCTCTCCATGACCCTCTACTTCGGCTGTATCGGGCTGGTCAAACTGGCCATCCGATAACCGCCGCGTCCGCTTCTCTCGATCTCTCCTTGAACCCCTGCTGGGGGATTGTTACGATGCTCAGATTTTCTGGACCGCGCAACAATCTATGGCAAGCACTAGGCAGCCTCCCATTCCTGCACGAGACCTGATCGTCGAAGGGGCGCGTCAAAACAACCTCAAGAACATCTCGCTCCGCATCCCCCACAATCAGGTCACGGCCATCACGGGGGTATCGGGATCGGGAAAATCCTCGCTCGCCTTCGACACCCTGTTCGCCGAAGGCCAATGGCGCTATGTGGAATCGCTCTCCATCTATGCCCGCATGTTTCTCGACAAGGTCAATCGGCCCGATGTCGACCGGATCATCAACGTCCGCCCCGCCATTGCGATCGAGCAGAAGAACCCCATCCGCACCGCCCGTTCGACGGTCGGGACCACGACCGAGATTGCCGACCTCCTGCGACTCCTCTTCGCCAAGGTGGGCCATCCGGTCTGCCCCGACTGCGCCATCGAAGCGCGCAGCTTTCAGCCTGGCAGCATCGCCGACGACCTCCTGAGCCATTGCGCCGACGCCCGTGCGATGATCCTCTTTCCGGTCAAAGCCCCGGCTCCGAAACAGGACCAGGCCTTTCTCCAATCACTCTTACTGCGCGGCTTCACCAGACTCCAGTGCGACAAGGAAATCCTTGATCTCCACGAGGTCCACAGCCTGCCCAAGGCCAGGCCGGACCATCTCCATGTGGTCCTCGACCGGCTGGTGATCCGGGAAGACAATCGGTCCCGCCTCGTCGAAGCGATCGAAACCGCGTTGCGCGAGGGCGAGGGCCTCTGCCGCGTGGAGGTCATCGACCAGGGCGCCCGCACCTACAGCACGGACTTCCGCTGCCAGCCATGCGGCAGAACCTTCGAACCGATTCGTCCGGTCCTCTTTTCCTTCAATCATCCGCTCGGCGCCTGTCCCGAATGCAAAGGGTTTGGCAATATTCTCCGCTACGATCCCGACCTCGTCATTCCCGACCACAGCAAGTCGCTGGCCCAAGGCGCCATCGAGCCCTGGAGCAAGCCCAGCGGCGATTGGTGGCAGAAGCAAATGTTGCTCTCCATGAAGCGGCGCGGCGTTGACCTCTCCCTCCCCTACAAGGACCTGCCCCAGGATATCCAGCAGATCCTCTGGCAGGGAGCAGGCAAGATGGAGGGGGTGCAGCAATTCTTCGACTACCTGGAAGGGAAGCGCTACAAACTGCATGTGCGCGTCATGCTCAGCCGCTACAGGACGCCGGTCCCCTGCCCGACTTGCGCTGGCTCCCGCCTCAGACCGGACGCGCGCTACGTGAAGATCGCAGGCCGAGACATTCATGAGATTTCGGCTCTCACGATCGAAGAGGTTGCAGCCTGGATCACAGCCCTCCCCCTCTCGTCCTATGAAGAACAGGTCGCCTGCGACATCCTCAGACAGTTGACGGCCAAACTCGGCTTTCTCCTCCGCGTGGGCCTCAGCTATCTGACGCTCTCCCGTCAGACCCGCACGCTCTCGGGAGGCGAGGCCCAGCGTGCCGCCTTGGCCAATCAACTCGGCGCGCGATTGGTCGGCACGCTCTACGTCCTCGACGAGCCGACCATCGGGCTCCACCCGCGCGACACAGCGACGCTCGCCGGCATCCTGCGAGAGCTGGCAATCCAGGGCAACACCGTGGTCGTCGTCGAACATGATCGCCAGATGATGCTGGCATCCGACTATCTCGTCGAGCTGGGCCCCCTGTCGGGAGAAAAGGGCGGCGAGGTGATCTGCGCCGCGCCGCGACAGGAATTCATCGCAGACAAGCGGTCGATTACGGCGCGCTACCTGCGTGGCGAAGACGAGATTGCCACGCCCCGCTCTCGCCGGAAGGGAAATGGGAAACTGCTGGTCATCGCCGGAGCCTGCGAGAACAACCTCAAAGATCTCTTTGTCCGTATTCCGCTCGGCATGTTGGTCTGTGTCACCGGTGTCTCCGGCTCCGGCAAGAGCACCTTGGTCGAAGACACGCTCTATCGCGCCGTCGCCCGCGCCTTTCGCACTGAGTCGCTGCCCATGGGCAAGTTTCGCGCGATCAAGGGAATCGAACATCTGACCGGCATCAAACTCATCGACCAGGAACCGATCGGCCGAACCCCCCGCTCCAATCCAATCACCTACCTGAAAGCCTTCGATGAAGTTCGCGCCCTCTTCGCCTCCGAACGCGAGGCGCTCAGAGGCGGGCTGACTCCCGGCCATTTCTCCTTTAATACCGCCGGTGGCCGATGCGACAAATGCGAAGGGAGCGGCGTCGAAAAGCTGGAAATGTATTTCTTCGAGGATATCTATGCCACCTGCGACGCCTGCGACGGGAAGCGATTCAAACCGAGCGTCCTCTCCATTCGCTATCGCGGGAAAACGATCCATGACGTCTTGCAGATGACCGCCGAAGACGCGCTGGGCTTTTTCAGCGGTTCGCCCAAGCTGACAGAAAAACTCCACCTGCTCACGTCCATCGGGCTCGGCTATCTCCGGCTCGGCCAAGCCGCGACCACCCTCTCCGGCGGCGAAGCCCAGCGGTTGAAAATCGCAGCAGAACTCAAAGGCTCCTCCACGAAGAACGGGCTCTATATCATGGATGAGCCGACTACGGGTCTGCACGTCGAGGACATCAAGAAGCTCCTGGCGATGTTGCAGAAGCTGGTGAACAGCGGCAATACCGTGGTGGTCGTGGAACACAATCTGGACGTGATCAAGAGCGCCGATTGGATTATCGACCTAGGGCCGGAAGGCGGATCGGCAGGCGGACAGATCGTGGCGGAAGGAAGACCGGAACAGGTCGCGAAGGTGGCCGGGTCTCATACGGGGAGATTTCTCGCAAGCGCACTGACCACTAGATAACACGCCGCTCTCAACTAGGGATTATTAGTTGAGCGAATTGATTGAGCCATGTCCAACGCTCTCGACTTCGAGCAAGATAATTCGGGTGATACGTGCGATACGATTGAGTCGGCAGGCTGTTGGCTCGCAGTTGAGCAAACTGCCGCTCTTCGTGACCTTGCACCGGATGAAAACTGACGTCGGCGAACTCATTTCGAAGTGCACAGTCATAGTATGGTCCGGTGAAAAATACCACGGCTGTAGGCTGAAGCAAACGAACCTCTTTTTCTAAGAGACCTTTCTGTGTACTGAGTATATGGTTCAGTTCTCCAGGAGATGTATTCTGAATAACTGATCCCCCTTTGAAAGAGACGCGAAACAGATTGGTCCAAAGGACTGAGACATCAGGTGACGCACCCAGATGTCTAAACGCTCGCCAGAAAGGGCTTCTATGCTCTGGCACTTGATGTTTTGCGAATTCGAAGTCTCTGTATCCCTTCATCAGAACACCGATGCGATTAGCTAAGTTGACGAATTCTGAGAGGTGCTTTATCGGTGGATACGGCCAATCGTAATAGTCTCCTTGATGAAAATCCCAACCACGGGTTTCCTGTCCGACAATTAGCAACCTGTGCTTGCTCTCCTTCCATGTAGGCCCTACGTGCAACAATAGTGGCAGCGAACATTTTCCTGCTATCTCCGAGTCAAAAGCGATTTCCTCAAAGAACTCCGTATAGAGAGCCTTTAGCTGTATGTTATCCATATTTCTTGATCAGCTTATCCGTTTCTTCAAATATACTCATCGTTCATGATTCTTATGCGGACTATTGGGGCACCCACTGCCCATGGCGGTCAAGCCGCAGTATACGCACTTGTTCGTACCGCTGCCATGACGGTGAACATTCGAGAGGCCGTTGGCGCAGCCTCGGCCATAGGACGTTAAGTTGCAAAACACGCAATGTTTTTCATCCATTCCACTGTGCTCGTGTCGTTTATGAGGGCTCGTGGAACAGCCGGAACCGAACGACGTAGAGTTACAAAACTTGCATTTGGTTGCCATACTCCTCCTCCTAGAATCGCACGCCACACCTATCCAACACTTGCACTCTCAGAGATTCCAGCGCATGGCTTCGTCGTGCCGGATTTTCGATCCGCATCGCCTCCAGAAACTCATCTTCGTGATGTCCGAAGTTTTCCTACAGACAATGTGCTCCTGTATGACCGCTGTGAGCGGCCTGTCCATGGTCGCTTGGCTGAGATCATCCGCTGCACTGACGAGCTGAGGAATCAGACTCAAGACCCATTCCATTTTGGCACGCTACCCTCGTTTCACCGATCAAGAAGCCAGCATCTTACTCAAGGGAACTGCCGACCCCATTGCGGTCCGTACGGCTTCGAGGCCTTGCCGCTGTAGCAATTCCAACAGCCACCTTCCCTCCGGCAGGACCAAGAGTTTTGCTCGCGGATAGTCGGATCCCACTTGCTCCATGATCGCTTCAATCTCTCGGCTCGTATCGCCTTCTGCGCGGCAAGGATAGATAAGAGTCTTGGCAAGCGCACAGACCGTTCTCATGGCATGGGGATTCGGCCGGTGCCAGTCCTCAACAATATAGACGGCATTCTCTATCCCTACGCTGTGCAACAACACAACTTCCCACGCGGTTCTCGTGATGACGACCTCCTCAAACTTATTCAAATCCTGAGGCCACATCGGCGCAGGCACGATCAACCGCCTCAAGCGTCGTTCCGAAAAGGAAGAGGTACTTTGCACCCAATGGTCTGCGACTGAGGGATCTGCATCGACCATATTTCTGTTCGTGCAAAATCCACATAAGTTTCCCTCATGATCACCAATTGGAATAATCATGCCCTTGCACGAATCTTTCATCCGGTCCTTGGCGTTCCGGAAGATCACTCCGGAGGCCTCCATGGCGCCAAGGCTATATCCCTGGCCGAGCAGATGATTCTGCAACAACTCATCCGACTCCAGAGGAGCATAGCCAAGCCCAAAGCGTTCGACCGTGCCCGTTCCAATCCCCTGTTCGCTCAACCATCTCTTGGCCCTAGCTCCCTCCGCACGGTGCCAGAGCACCTCCTGATAGAACCGTCTAGCCTCGGCCATGATTTCCCAACGCTGCTGCTGTTCAAGCCGACGCCCCTGTAGATCACCGGCATTCAGCAATGATTGAAGACCGGCGATTGCCGTAGAACAGGAGCACTTCTCTACGTTCATAAAGAAGTCAATCGCTGAGCCATGCGACTGACAGTCACAGCAATGATACGAACCCTCTCTCAGATAGAGGCTGTCGTTTGAGGAACAGAAGGGACAATGGGCATAGAAGCTTAACGCTTCTCCACCGGTGCGTGCCATTTTTCCGGCGATGCTTGTCAGCCAGGTATAACGAGCTGCCAGCTCGATGCAATCCAAATCGTCCAGGAGATTTTCCCATTGCTCAACGGCCACAAGACTCCCCGCGCTGCCGCTCACTATTCCGCCTGCCTGCCTACCAGGAGCAACGAACCTTTCATCACTGGCTGAGACGCTGGATTGCGAGAGCAGAGGAACGAGGCTGCTGAGTCCTACGGCCGCCGCAGTCTGAATGAATGCACGTCTATTGAGCATAGCGAGCCTCCTTTGTAGATATGCAAGGAAGCTAGCACCGGCCTGTGACAGACTACGTCACGCCTTCAATTTATTTGTCGAGTATTGCTTGCTGGCTGCGGTGAGATGAGCACGAACAGACTGGACTAACTCTGGCGGACTCAGCACTTTGGCATCGGCGCCCCAGGAAAGGACCCACGAGGTGATTTCGTCCAGCCCACCCGCCTCGAAGGTAACGGTGACGGACTTGTCTTTATGCTGTGTGAGCGATTGGGTTGGATGCCACTGACGCTCTTTGAGCAGGTAGGCCACATTCGGACTGAACCGGATACGCACGGCCTTGGGGGGCTCGTCGATCAAACCGAAAGAGTTACGAGGCAAGGCCTCCCGCAAAGGATCAGAAGGCATATTAAAACTATCCTCCGTAAGTTGGACTCGATGGATGCGCTCAACGGCAAACATGCGCGGCGCCTTGGCGCGATGCGAGTAGCCCACCACATAGAGGCCATACTGGTAAAGCACCAACACATAGGGGTCGACACAATGCGGAGTCGACTCCTCATAATCCGGCCTTTGATGGTCCAGAATCACGGTGCGTTGCAGGAGCAGCGCCCTCCTGAGATCGGTCAAAATCTTCTTCTGCTTCGCATAGGACCGTTTCGGTCCTTGTACGGGGGCAAACACACGGCTGATTCGCTCCAGATGATTCGCAGTCTTGGCGGGAAGCCCAGCCTCGACTTTCGCAATCACGCTTTCGAGGTCATCGACGAACGGCGTGCCATTCAAATAGGCCAGATGATTCTTCGCCAGATGCAGCGACATGAGTTCATACTGAGTGATGGCAATCTGCGGAAGACCTTTGTAGCCGAGAGGCAATTGCCACATCTTCTCGCCCGATCCCTCAGACCGTTCGATGGGGTGACCTTCTTTTTCAATCTCCGCCAGATCACGATACACCTGCCGTCGGGTAATCCCGAATTCGCCGGCCAGCCCATTGATCGTCACAGCTCGACTGGCCAAAGTCCGCATCATACGGACGAGGCGATCGGCCTGCGTATAGGCCCCTCGCTTCCGCCCTCTTAGGTTGCGCGTCTTATCCATCGGTTCAGAGCCCCGGTCTCGATTCGGCTATGATGCTGAGTTCCAACGGAGAACCACCTCGCCGGATATCGAGTTTCAAGATCTGACCTACTTCGACCTGACAGAGCCGCTTGGCCGCTCGTTCTGATTGAACTGTCGCCAGGCCGACCCCGTTACAGGCCACGACTCGATCCCCGACCTTGAGACCTGCCTTGTCAGCAGGCAGGCCGCCGCGCAGTTCCTTCACGAGGTAGTAGCGAGCGCCGGCTAACTCTTGCAGCTCCCAGTTCACGCCGATCCGTCCGGACCCGAGCAGCCCGGTCTGTGAACCGAACCGCGCGAGAATCCGGTGCGCGATGACGCGGGCCAAACCCTCCGGATCATCCGCCGTGGCATCCGAGCCCTGCCCGTCCCCGTTGAATAACACCAAGCCGCTCTCGACATCGATCATCCGTAGCGCCAACGACACACGGCTGACCTGATCTCCCTCTGTGCGCTCCCATTGTTGCACTTCGCCTACGACAATGGCCTGCGCGCCGACGAGCTTCCCGACTTTCAGGACCGCAGCATCGTCGGCATGTTTCAGTTGAATGACCTGTTCCTTGAGCAGGTCGTCGAGCTTGGCTCGCTCGACCATATTGACGTCCAAGTCCAACAGCAAGGTCGTCACGATCCCGGCGACACGAGAGCCGGATCCTTGGGCTGCTGCCGCATCGACGAAAGGCAGCACGGCCATCGTCCGATAGCGATCGATCGTGTCCCGATTGATCGGGCCGACGCCGGTGACGACCGGCTCAGGCCGTCCAAGCATCCCGCCGGATCCTAGCGCGGCAATGCCGGACGAGGCACAGGCGCGGCGCCGTTGCAGAATGGCTGATGGCGCACCCCAGGCACAAAGCTCATCGTTCACCAGCACGACGTGGTAGGGATATTCGCGTTGATGTTCTGTTGCGACGTTGGTGAAGGGGTAGAAAATGCAGCCGCCGATCCAGACGGACACAGGGCAGAGCGCCAACTCATAGAGCCACTGTTTACGGGCCGTGAGGGAATATTCCCAGACCAGGAGGCGGCCATCGTCGCGCAAGACACGATCCGGACGGCCGATCTGGTCAATCACCTCGGCCTTCGTCATCGGCACAGCCAGCCGATCCAGTTTGGATTCAGATTTCACCGCTGTATAGAGCACGCCGCAGCCGGAACAGGCATAGGCAAGGAGGGCTAGTCCGACACAACAGCCAATCCGTCTCCCCATACAACGCCGCTCCAAAGAGGCAAACCGCACGAGGAGGCAGGGTACCACCGGCACAAACAGGCTGCAATGGAACTGAGGGAGGAAGAATAGCCGCGAGACTAACAGGCTATTGAAACCTGGTGGGCATTCACTGAATCCACACCGCGAACAGCTCCTGGACGGCGCCCCCCGCAGGATGCTCAAAAATACCGTCAGCAAAACCGCAGCTCCGAGCTGACCCTCGTTTCACGTTTCACGGGTTCCGAGAACGAAGCTGGCGGGCTTTTTCAGCATCCTGCTAATTTAGGGAGGGGTCGAACGGCATGTCCGCATACAGGCGATAGTCGTCACCGAGGGCACTCACGATGTCGGGCCAGACACGAGTGGGATCCTTGTCGAAGACAACATCGGAATCTGCCGGGATGGTGAACCAGGATCCGGTCTTCATTTCAGACTCCAACTGCCCTGGCCCCCAGCCGGAATAGCCGAGATAGGCACGGAACGCATCGCGCCCTTCACTGGCAGTTAAAATACGATCGACCAGTTCTGCATCCCCTCCGAGACAAATCCCATCGAAGACATGATGGGAATTCTCAGGCAGTTGATCCAAGCGATAAAGCATCATGACCTGATTCGTCTGCACCGGCCCTCCGGAAAACAGCACGTGCCGCTGGCCTTCGAGAATCGGCACTTGCGGCAAGGCCTCCGAGACCGACATGGCCGTCGGGCGATTGACCACGACGCCCAGCGCGCCCTCAGCCCCGTGCTCGCACAGCAACACCACGGTCTGCCGAAAATTCGGATCGCGCAAGGACGGCGCTGCAATGAGGAAGATGCCTTTTCCGAGTGGAGCTTTCATAGCTGTAATCCTACCGTGCGAACCTGTGGGGTGCAAGCGGCACGGAAAACCGAGCCCAAAACGATGAACGCGGAACGCTGAAGGGACAATCGTCTCCCGGTTCATAGCTCATCGCTCACCGTTCATCGCTTTCTAGCCAGCGGCCTGTTTCAGCATCCTGCTAGCGGTAGAGGGATTCGCGGCGATCACGGAGGAGGTCGTTGTAAGGCGTGAGGGCTTTGTTCCGCGCGTCGGCAGGGTCGATCTCAACCATGTACAGTTCGTCCTGGTCGCGCGGCGCACGATGCAGAATCGCCCCCTTCGAAGCGACAACCTCGCTGTTCCCGATAAAGGTCAGCCGGTCTTTGCCGCCTCGTGCTTCGCTGCCCGTGCGGTTACTCGTAATCGCGAAGACGCGATTCTCACGGCACCGAACCGGCATGGAGTCGGGGCAATCCGGCAGCACCAAGTTCGAGGGATGACAGATGATCTCCGCCCCCTTGAGCGCCAAGGTGCGAGCGGCTTCCGGGTAATACCAATCAAAACAGATCATCACGCCGATCTTGGCCGGTCCGATATCCCAGACCTGAAACCCCGTATCGCCCGGCGTAAAGAACAGCGTTTCTTCGAAAAACAGATGGGTCTTGCGATAGCAGCCGATGAACCCGGATGGGCCGACGACCACGGCGGAGTTATAGCAGACAGATCCGGCCCGCTCAGGAAGACCGGCGACAATCACCATCTTGCGACGCTTCGCCAGATCGATCAGCCGTTGCGTCGTCGGTCCATCCGGCACCGACTCCGACAGAGCGAGCACTTCCTGCTGCGATGTGAACTGATACCCGGAGGCGCACAGCTCTGGCAAAACGATCAAGTCGGCATCCGCGTGGTCGAGCATGTGCACAATCGTATCGAGATTGCGCGAGACCTCACCGAACTGTGGCGCGAATTGAAAATACCCGACTCGCATGACCATCCTGTTCCTAAAGCAGAACGGGCAGGGTCGCCCCTGCCCGTTCCAGAAAAAACTCTGACTGAACGGCTTACTTCACTTCTGACAAATGGGTGACTGCCCCTTCCGCATGTTGGGTGGCCACATCGACGTGACCGGCCTTGCCATGGGACACGGCTTCTTTGAGATGCTTGATGCCTTCGTCCAGATGCGGATTCTTCAGGCCTGCCGCCTCGGCATGCTTAAGCGCTCCCTCGGCATGCTGCACCAGGGCATCGGCATGCCCCTGCTTGCCATGCGCCACGGCTTCCTTGGCATGTTCCACCGCTTCACTCACATGCTTGTTCTCGGCAAGAGCGAGCCCAGTGAATAGCGGGAAACCAACAAGTGCGGCCACCGCCGCCACGACCAGTGCTCCGCGATGGATTCTGATTTTCATGGGTTCCTCCTCAAGGGTTAAGCTTTATTCGACTGACATAAACCGTTGCATAATCATCGGCTCGTTCACCTTACACAGCCGTTTTTTGACTGTCAAGAAGGCCGCACTTGTGGATCGACGTTCAGGATATGTTGTAGTCCCTTGGCGTCTTTTTCCACCGGACAAGCGAAGTCACGGCTCCACTCCCACCAGGATCCAGGGTAGTTGCGGACCTTCCGGTAGCCGGCCAGCTTGAGGACGAAATAGAGCCAGGCTGAGCGGACGCCGCCCGTGCAATAACAGATGACCTCTTGGTCCTGCGTGAGCCCCTTATCGGCCAAACTCTCCGTAATCGTTTCCAGATCTTTCAGCGTGGCGTTCGGCTGAAGAAATCCCGTCCAGGCCAGATGGATCGCGGTGGGGATATGGCCAGGCCGCGGAATGCCCGAGACCTCTTTCCCGAGATATTCTTCGAGGCTGCGCGCATCCAAAATCACGGTGCCGGGATGCGGCTGCTTCACGAGCTGCTTCAACTCCTCTTTGCCCGCGATCACGGCCGTCACCGGCTTGACGATGAAGGTCCCAGGCTTGGGCGTCACACAACCATGTTCGAACGGCCGCTTTTCCTGCACCCACTTGACCCACCCTCCGTCGAGAATCCGCAGCTTCGTATGGCCGAAATATTCCAACATCCAGAACATGCGGCCTTCGTCGCCCCAGTTGTCGAAGGGATTCGAATAGATCACCACGTCGCTGTCCTGACTGATGCCCAAGGCGCGGATCTTCTGTTCCAGCCTGGCGCGATCGGGATCGAGCAGACCCTTCGGCACGGCCTTGGGGTCGCTGTACTCGTGCCAGGTCGAATGCACCGCGCCGGGAATATGGCCGCCGAATTCGTAGGCGGCCCGCCCCCGCACGTCGAGAATCACCAGGCCGGACTGGCCCAAGTTCTGTTGAAGGGTTTCGGTATCGATCAGCAACGGGTGTGTCATGTCGTTCCTTTGTGGTTTGAGCTGTCAGCGATCAGCCCGCAGCTCCGGCCTTACAACTTGTCCCCTCTGGCTGGCGGCTCAGGGCCGCTGACCGCTCGTTCTCACTTAACGCCGCCGCAAGATCGCCGGACAGCGGGAACTCCCGCTCGTACACGACGAATCGGTAGGGATCGTTTCCCGTCAACCCATACTGAGTCTGCAACATCTCATGCTGCTTGTCGGTCAGGATGTGGTACTGCACCCGCGCCTTGACTTTCAAGCCCTCTGCCTGAGCCGGGAGCTGGTACGTAAACTGGTACTCCCGGCTGGCCAGGGGCAAGAGGCGGTTATCATACAACTCGACGATAGCCGGCTGCCACATGATCCAGCGGCCCATCGTGGAGGTCTGCTGATCCAGCACATGCCCGTCCCGGTCCTCTACGGAAAACTCCACCGTGAAAAACCGGTCCGGATCGCCCGTCGGAATCTTATGGCCGGCTCCCGCATTGATGACCGTGAGGGTAAAACTCACTCGATCGCCAGGCTTGGGGGAGACGATATCGGCCTTGACCTGCACCCCCACCGCCCGTTTCACCATATCCGGGTCGTGCCCGCCGCGCCAGAGATGCTGCCGTCCCCGCCGGATCGGACTATTCGTCGCCACCGGCCGGTCGATTTCAGGCATGTGACAACTCTGGCAAATGAAGCCCCGCTCCTGCATGAAGAACTTGCCTTCATACTCCGAGTAGGTCCCGCAGGGCCCCACATTATAGAACTGGGCCGGACCGGACACCACGTTATGGCAACGCTGGCAGACCTGCGCGGTGCGAAAACTCGGATCGAACTTGGTCGGATGCGGCGCGGCGGAATCTTCGAACGGTCCATAGACGACTCCGTCCCGCACATGGCAGGCCGCGCAAGTCACCGACTCTTTTTGATACTCGGGGTCGTAATGGGGATTGGGCTCTTGCACCGCCTTTTCGACGCGCCCTCGCGGAATCTCCTTCACCAACGTCGGCTGCTGGTTTTCCAGCGGGGTGTGGCAGTTCAAACAGACCCAAATGTTCTTATCCTTCTTCCAATAGGCCTGAAAGAACGGGTCTTCATAGGCATGGGCATGGATGCTCGTCTTCCACTCGTCGTAAATCTCACGGTGGCATTGGCCGCAGGATTCGGCCTTCAAGCTCGTCAGCCCCTCCGGGATCTTTTGAAACGGGATCGCATGGGCATAATCGGACCGCAACCCGAAAATCACGACCGGCTTGACCTCGGTGTAATAGAGATAGACGAGCAGACCGACTAGAGCAGAACCGAGCAGAATCTTAAGAAGGGTTTTCATGCGGCTAACAAAGCCTGGATGTGACGATCCACCGACGCAGCCAAGGATGTCAGATGGTACCCGCCTTCGAGCGACGAGAGGATGCGGCCGTTTGCATGACGCTTGGCAATGCCGGCCACGATGCCGGTGAGATCCTCGTAGCCCTCTTCCGTCAACCCCATGCTCGCAAGCGGATCGTCTTGATGGGCATCGAAACCGGCTGAGATGATCACGAATTCAGGCTTGAAGGCATCGGCTGCCGGGACCAGCGTTTTCTGAAAGACGGCGCGGTACTCCTCATCGCCCTCCCCCGCTTCCATCGGCACATTGATCGTGAACCCCTCCCCTGCCCCTCGGCCCCGCTCCGTCGCGCGGCCCGTGCCTGGATAATGGGGAAACTGATGGGTACTGAAGAACAAGACCGACGGGTCCTCTTCAAAACTATGCTGCGTGCCATTCCCGTGATGCACGTCCCAATCGACGATCAAAACCCGGCTCAACCCATAGCGCTTCTGCGCATAGCGCGCGGCAATCGCCACATTATTGAAGAGACAGAAGCCCATCGCGTGCCCCGCCTCTGCATGGTGTCCCGGCGGCCGCACCGCACAGAACACATGATCGACTTTTTTCGACATGATGGCATCGACGGCGGCCAAGGCCCCGCCTGCTGCCAGATAGGCAGCGGTCAAGGAACCGGGAGACATGGAGGTATCGGCATCGAGGGAGACCCGCCCAGTCGCCGGAGCCTCAGCCTTCAGCATCTCAAGATAGGACGCCTCGTGGATCTGCGTAATCCATTCGTCCTCCGCCTTTCTCGGTTCAATCCTGGTCAACCGAGCCGCAGTCCCGCTCTGTTCCAGCTGCTGCATAATCGCACGCAGCCGATTGGGCGACTCAGGATGCCCTGCACCCATATCGTGCTCGAGATAGCGTGGATCGTAAACGAGTCCGGTGTTGCCCATAAATGCTCCAGCTTGCTTACCCAGCAGGACGCTCAAAATGGCTGCCCCGCAAGGCCGCAGCGAGCGAGATGCCGAGGCGTACTTCCAGTACGTTGAGGCGTTGAGCGACGCGAGCACGAAGCTGGCAGACTTTTTCAGCGTCCTGCCGAATCGTAGCATGCAGGAAACTGCATAGACAACGAGCGTTCGCCACTGCTATCGTCACATATACTTGGAGGGAATCATGGCGAATCGCCGCATCGAACCGCTCAAAAAAGTCCTGGAGATCGATCCGACCGACGAAGTCGCCTGGTTTGGGCTCGGGAAAGCCTATATGGAAGATGCGAACTTCGAAGAGGCGGCCAAGGCCCTGCAGCAATGTGTCACGGTCAAGCCCACCTACTCAGCCGCCTACTATGCTCTGGCCCAATCGCTGCACAAGCTGGATCGAATCGACGAATGTCGAACCGTCTGCGCCACCGGCATCGACGTCTCCACAAAAAACGGCGACATGATGGTCACGAAGAGTCTGGAATCGCTCACTGGCTCGCTGCCCGCCTAAACTGGCTCCGCTCCGTCGTCGTCATCATCAGTCGAAGCCAGGCCGAGAGATTCCGGCTCGCGCTTGGAAATTTCCTCATACACTTCGTCCAGCCAGCGGCTCGCGTAGCCCAGAATCTCCCTGACTAGCGGTTCCGGCTGGCCCGTCCGTTTGATCGTCCATTGGCAGACATATTCCAGCAGCACCTCCCGCTCAAACCGCTCCGACGAGTGTGTGGCGAGCGTCGTCATTTCACCAAGGCCGGTCGTCAGGATATCGGCCACCGTGTCTCGCCCATAGGACGTGCTGGCTGTGACATATTGAATGGCCCGATTGAGTTCTTGGTCGGTCATGAGATCTCCGTTACTCTTGGCGCATCATACCGAGATGCCAGAGCAGATGGAAGATTTCCCCTGAACTCGGCAAGAGAAAATTTCTCCGGCCTCGTCAACGAGAATGGTATGATCCTGAGCCCGCATAATGTGAAGGCGAGATGAAGGAGATATTATCTATGCCAGCGAAGACCAGCCTGAAAAAGTCGACCTCGCGCAAGACCGCTTCCCCGAAACGGCAGAAATCCACCTATGCCGAGCGCTGGGACCTCTCCCATTTGGCAGAGAATCCGGTCAAACATTTTGAAACCCTGCTGGCAAAGATCGAGTCCCAGGTAGCGCAATTCGAAGCGGCGCGAACCCAGTTCAGTCCGACCATGGAGACAGCCGTCTTCCACCCGCTCCTGACGCTCAGTGAGAACATCGCAGCTGCCTCGTCCAAGCTCAGCGCCTACGCCTATCTTTGGTTTTCAGAAAACACGAAAGACCTCGCCGCCCGCTCATTTAAGGACAAGGTCGAGGAGCGGCTCACAGCGCTCCAGAACCGCCTGGTGTTCTTCGACCTCTGGTGGCAAAGCGTCGATGAGGACAATGCGCGCCGGCTCATGGCCGGAACCGGCACGCTCCGGTACCACCTCGAAACCATCCGCCGGTTCAAGCCTCACACGCTCTCTGAACCGGAAGAGAAGATCGTCAACATCAAGAACATCACGGGCCGTAGCGCCGTCCATTCGCTCTACGACGTCGTGACCAACGCCTTCACCTTCACCCTCACCGTCAATGGCAAACGAAAGACGATGACGCGCGAGGAGCTGACGGCCTATCTGCGCCATGCGCAAGGACGGCTGCGCGAAGCTGCCTATCGGGAGCTCTACCGTGTCTATGCCGATCAGCACGACCTGCTGGGCGAGATCTACAAGACCCTGGTCAACGACTGGAAGGCGGAGAATCTTCAGCTGCGCCACTTCACCAGCCCGATTGCCACCCGCAACCTCGGCAACGACATTCCCGATGCAGCCGTAGCCTCGCTCCTCAAGGTCTGTCAGAAAAACGCGGGCATCTTCCAGCGCTACTTCCGCATCAAGGCCCGCCTCTGCAAGATCACGCCGATGAGCCGCTACCACATCTATGCGCCCCATCGCACGGAGCAGAAATCCTATCGCTATCAGGACGCCATCAACATGGTGCTGGAGGCCTATCGAGGATTTTCTCCGCAACTAGCCGACCTGGCGGAGCGGGTGGTGCATGAACGCCATATCGATGCGCGGACGAGACCGGGGAAAATCGGGGGCGCCTATTGCTACAGCGTCGTGCCCAGCATGACCCCCTACGTGCTGCTGAACTTCACCGGCGAAGCGCGCGATATCGCCACGATGGCCCATGAACTCGGCCATGCCGTCCACGGCATGCTGGCGCAACATCATTCCATCTTCACCTTCCATTCCACCCTCCCGCTGGCGGAAACCGCCTCGGTGTTCGGGGAACGCATCCTGTCCGATGCCCTCATGAACCAGGAGCGGGACAAGAAGGTGAGACAGGGACTCCTGCTCAACCAGCTGGACGACATCTACGCCACGGTTCTCCGGCAGGCCTATTTCGTCCAATTTGAAAATCAGGCCCATGAGATGATCGCCCAGGGCGCGACCGTGAAGGATCTGGCCAAGACCTATCTGGCAGAAGTGCGGCAGCAGTTCGGAAAAGGCATCAAGGTCCCGGAAGAGTTTCAATGGGAATGGCTGACCATTCCCCACATCTTTGCCAGCCCCTTCTATTGCTACGCCTACAGCTTCGGGAACTTACTGGTCCTCGCACTGTATCGCATGTATCAAAAAGAAGGAGCCTCGTTCGTGCCCAAATATCTGGAGCTGCTGAGTACTGGCGGATCGGAATCGCCGCAGACCATTCTTGCCAAAGTCGGAGTCGATATGGCTTCTGAGGATTTCTGGCAATCGGGGTTCGATACGATCAGCGAGATGGTGGATCAGCTGGAACAGACGCTGTAAGTATTTCGGCGTGAGGCATTTTAAATATGTTTAATCACAAAACAACCAGCTACCTCGCTGAACACCTATCAAGCAAAACTCGCCCTCAGCTTGATCACTTCTTGGGAAAGCATGGTGTACCAACAGAGCTATTCGCAGAGAGGCCAGAATCATATTCTAAGCTAAAGCTAGCTGGTGAGGTCCTCAAAGAACTGACAAGAAGGAAAGATTTCACAACACTCAAAAGCATCGCTCAAGCAATCCTACAGGAACCAAGCTGCACATCTCTTGAACACCTAGAATCAGCACTAACCGCCGATGGGTTTACGGTTACTGATGGGAAGATTGAAGCTGGTCCAGTATCAATTACCGAGGAGCGATCGGCACTGGAAACAATTATTGAGCGAAACCCCTACCTGTCCCAGGATATCCTCCACCATCATCTCAAGCAAAATATTGACTTATATACAGACGGAAAATGGGATGCCTCGATTGCCCAGGCCCGAAACTTCATCGAGCAATTATTGCATGACATCGCAATGCATTTGGCAAAGCAACGCAGTGAAAAACCAGATTTAGACAAACCTCTCAAGGTTCGCAACTACTTGGTAACGGTTTGCTTTCTTCAGAAAAATGAGAGAGACAAACTTATCGATGGTGTATATGGCTACCTCAGCGAGGAAGGAGCCCATCCTGGCATTTCAGAACAAAAGGTTGCCCATGTGTGCAGAATTCTCTGCCTAACAATTGGTCAGTACCTCATTGAAAAGCTTGAGAACTACTCGTGATTCCTAGTGCGAGATAGGGGATCGCTTGCCACTGTTATCGCCCCCTCTCTCATCGGCTGCTCGACCTTGCAGCAAAGCAGCAAAACGTTGCAGGAACATTGCATTCGACTAATTACTGCACGGGGAATGCAAATGGAAAGAGAAAGATGTGGCGGAGGCGCTACTTAACCGAACCGGCCTTGAACCTTGTCGCGACTTCAGCGACGCGCAAGCCTAAGGCCTTGGCCTCGGCCAATTCCTTGTTGTCGATGCCGGGGCTATCGCCTTCCGTGGTCGCAGAGGCACCGAAGGCCCCGCCCCCGCTGACGACGATCATCTGATTCCCCAACATCGCGGCAAGGATCGTCAACATCGTCACTTCTTTACCGCTGGAAATCTGGCCGCCGGTCGCAAAGGCCGCGCCGACTTTGTTCTTCATCTTGAATTCAGGGAACACGCCAAACTTGAACTGCCAGTTATCGAAGAAGGTCTTCACCTCACCCGACATATTCGACCAATAGACCGGCGAACCGACCACGACCGCATCGGCGGAGAACAGATCCTCCGCCGTCACCTGGCCGACCCGTTTCAGCAGCACCTCGGCGCCGAGCACGCTTCTCGCGCCCTCGGCCACCGCTTCAGCCATGCGTTCGGTATTGCCGGACAACGAATGATAGGTCACGAGGACCTTCACCAGTTGGGCCGGCTCGTCGGCGAAGGTTTCGCCGGAGCCGATGCCCAGTACCAGAAGCAGGACACAGAGGAATAGCGAGCCAATGGAGCGGAGTCGTGAAATGGAGGTGCGAGCAGACAACATCGACTCACAGGGAGCAGGAATCGGTGCACAGGCGTGACGCCGGTTCAACGACGGACGATTTCCTCTTCCATGCGCTCTTCGACAGAGACGTCCGTGAGGGCCCCGCGGTAATCGCACTTGTGGCAACGGACCCGCCAGGCTTCGATCCACTTTTCCTGCACATAGGACTGTCGGCACGTCGGACACACAAACACGCCTTTGACGTAATGAACTTTCCGAACCTCTTTCATGGGCCCCTCCCTTGCGTAAGTTAGCCGAGGATCGCATAGGCAACAATGTGATTGCAAGATACCCCCGGCCAATATTGCCAATGGCCCCCTGCCACCGTGCGGCCCCCAGCTTGACTCATCTCCGACTGGCCGATAGGATGCCGCGATGCAACGACGACTCGCGGCGCTCTTCATCCTGCTCCTCTTCTTCCCTGGCTCCACACAGGCTGGACCCGACCAGGTTCCGGCAGGCCTGATCCCGATTACCCTCCCAGGCGGCGCCATCATCCATGCGGAGCTGGCAGACACGCCCCAGAAACGCGCAGAAGGCTTGATGTACCGCACACACCTCGGCGCCGACCGCGGCATGCTCTTCACGTTCCTCCAAGCGCAGCCCTGGACCTTCTGGATGAAGAACACCAAGATCCCGCTCGACATTATTTGGATGAACGACAAGAAGCAGATCGTCCACATCGAGTCGAACGTCCCGATCTGCACGAGACAGGACGACAGTTGCCCGCAATATCGTCCGAATGACGAGTCGCTCTATGTCCTGGAACTCGCGGGAGGCAGAGCGGAGAGTTTGAAGTTGCAGAGGGGATCGAAGTTACAATTCAAGGTTCCCTGACGAACTATCTTTATGCAGGATGCTCAAAAAGCTCATCCAGCAAGGCCGCAGCCGATGAAAGCACCGGAGGCGTAGCCTCTGGGCTATGTTCAGGATGCTTTCGAGGCGAGAACGCCGCTGGTGGGTTTTTTCAGCATCCGACTAGGATCGTTCCTGCCAGGCCCGTAATCTTCTCGCGGTAATGACGCCATCCACCCGTTCGACGGCTTTTAGCACCTGATCGAGATGCTGGGTGCCTGACACTTCTACGACGAAATCCAGCTCAGCTTTCTGATCCTCCCGCGTCGTAATCTCGGCGCGGCTGATGTTGGCGTGGCAAGCCGCAATCGCAGAGGACACATTCGCCAGCACCCCGGTCTTATCGACGGCCACAATGGACATTTTGACAGAATGGGTGCCGGGTGTGGCCGAGTCCCACTCCACTTCAACTAGCCGCTCTTTATCATAGTCCAGCGCCACAAGGTTCGGACAGTCGACAGCATGGATCGTCAGGCCGCGCCCTCGCGTGATATAGCCGAGGATGCGATCGCCAGGCACGGGATGACAACAGCGCGACAACTGCATGAGCAGGTCGCGCGATCCCTTGACCTGCACCCCGGTGCCGTCGCTCTTCCCTCCCACCAGTTTGTGTGCGACGGGACGTTCCTGAACCGGCTCCTGCGTGCCGGATGGCGGGACGAGTTTGCCGATGACCTGTGAGGTCGCCACGCTGCCGAAGCCCACGGCGGCGGTCAATTCCTCGGTGCTGTCGAATCCCGATTGACGGGCCGCCTCCAACAGCTCTGCCGACTTGAACATCTGAGCCGGCGCCATGCCATGACGGCGGAACTCTGACTCCAGCAACCGGCGGCCGATCTCAACGCTCCGCGTCTGCTCTTCAAGCTTGATCCAATGTTTGATCTTGGTCTTCGCGCGCGAGGTGCGGACGAACTTCAGCCAGTCCTTGTGCGGCGTTTGCGTAGGCGAGGTCAGAATTTCGACCGTATCGCCGCTGGCCAGCTCATGCTTGAGCGGCACGATCTTCCCGTCCACCTTGGCCCCGACGCAATGGTCTCCGACCTCGGTATGAATCGCGAAAGCAAAATCGACGGGGGTCGATCCCTTCGGCAACTCCTTCACGATCCCTTTCGGCGTGAACACATAGACCACGTCGTGGAAGAGATCGAGCTTCACCGAGTCCATGAACTGCCGGTTATCCGACAAATCCTCATGCCACTCGACGAACTGGTGGAGCCAGCCGAACGCCTTGCTGTCACGATCGGCGACCTGTCCCTGCTCCTTATACTTCCAGTGCGCCGCGATGCCGTGCTCGGCGATGCGATGCATGTCCTCCGTGCGAATCTGGAACTCGACGTGCTCCCCCTTCGGGCCCACCACCGTCGTGTGAAGCGACTGATAGAGATTGGACTTCGGAATCGCGATGTAATCTTTGAAGCGCCCCGGCACGGGCCGCCAGAGGGAATGGATCACGCCCAGCACGGCGTAGCAGTTCATCTTGAGATCCGTCACGATCCGCAGCGCCGTCAGATCATAGACCTCTTCGAACGTAATCGACTGCTTGTTCATCTTTTGATAGATGCCATAGAGGTGCTTGGGGCGGCCGTACACTTCTCCGGCCAACCCGTTCTCCTGCATGGCCTTCTGCACAAGCTGGCTGACTTCATCGATGTACTGCTGCCGATCCTCATCCCGTTTCGCCACGCGGGTACGCAGCATTTCGTAGATATCCGGCTTGAGATGCTTGAGACAGAGGTCTTCCAGCTCATTCTTTACCCACCCGATCCCGAGGCGATTGGCCAGCGGCGCATAGATCTCCAGCGTCTCCTGGGCAATCTCCTGCCGCTTGGCTGCGCCGAGATGTTCCAAGGTGCGCATGTTGTGGAGCCGGTCGGCGAGCTTGATGAGGACGACCCGGATGTCGTCCGCCATCGAGAGCAACATCTTGCGGAAATTCTCCGCCTGCTTCTCTTCATAGCTCCGGAACGTGATCTTGCCGATCTTGGTCACCCCGTCGACCAGATGCAGCACATCCTTGCCGAACTCTCTTTCAAGTTCGTCAGCTGTGGCGACCGTATCTTCCAGGGTATCGTGCAGGAGGCCCGCGACGATGGCGGTCACATCCGTTTTAAGCGAGGTGAGGACTCCGGCGACCGCGATGGGATGTTGCAGGTAGGGTTCTCCGGACCGGCGCCGCTGCCCTTCATGCGCTTTCGCAGAGAATTCGTAGGCCTTGCGGACTAGCCCGAGATCGGCATCGGCGGCATAACTCTTGATCCGATCCAGCAACTGGTCAAGATCTGTGACGGTTTCGTACACCATGGCTCACTCACTCCATCACACTCGGACGAACATCGCGAATGCGGAGCTGAATCCTGTCACGGCCGTTCCAATGGTTCAGTTCAGGCGTGAAGGCCAGATCCACCGGCGTGCGGGACGGAATGCCCCGCTCCAGCAACGACCTCATCCCGAACGCAATACTATCGAACGGCACCGAGGAGCCCTGCCGCACGGTCATTTTCAGATGTTTCTCGCCGACGGTGCGGGCCTCCATCACTTCAAGCCGGGTCACGGCAAACGTGGGCTCAGGATTGCCGGCCCCGAACGGATGCAGCGAACAGATTTCCTGGATCAGCTTCAGATTCACTTCGTCCAGCCGGACCTCGGCATCGACATTTAACGTCGGCACCTTGGCCCCCTCGTGGGTCCAGCCTACGACTGCATCGGAAAATTTGGCGCGGAACTCGTCAATCCTGGATTCGCGAATCGTCACTCCGGCAGCGCTGGGATGTCCGCCGAATGCCTCCAGCATCTCCCGGCAGGACGCCAAACCTTGATAGAGATCGAACCCGCCGGTCGTCCGCGCCGAGCCCTTCGCAATGCCCTGCTCATTGATGGCCATGACGATCGCCGGACGCTGAAACCGGTCCACCAACCGAGCGGCGACAATTCCAACCACGCCAAGATGCCAGTTCCTGGAAGCCAAGACCAATGCGGGCGGCAACTCTTTATCCTTCAATGACGCCAGCGCCTCTTCCATGATGTCCACTTCGATGCGCTGCCGTTCCCGATTCAACTGCTCCAGCCGGTCTGCCAACTGCTGCGCCTCGAGCGGATTGTCGGTCGTCAGCAACCGCACCCCTAACATGGCATCGTCCAATCGCCCGGCGGCATTGATGCGGGGCGCCAGCTTGAAGGCGATCGTTTCCGCCGTGCAATCCCGCGTCACCCCCGCCACCTGCTTCAAGGCCCGCACGCCGCAGCGCGCGCCGCGCGACAACTGGACCAGCCCCTCACGCACAAAATTTCGATTCTCATCGTGCAACGGCACCACGTCGGCCACTGTCGCCAAAGCCACGAGATCGAGCAACGACTCCAACGGCACCCCGGCCACCCCGTAACGCAGCTGATAGGCCTGCGCCACCTTGTAGGCCAGCGCCGCAGAGCAGAGCCCGCGGAAGGGATAGAGGGCCCCTGCGCGATGGGGATTGAGCACCGCCACAGCCGGCGGCATCTCCTCGTCGCTCTGGTGATGGTCGGTCACCACCACATCCATACCCAGCTTGGCCGCCAACGCGATTTCTTTATGGGAAGTCGTCCCGCAATCGGAGGTCACCAGCAGCGAGATGCCTTCGTCATGCAGCCGCTGCACGGCGCTGAGATTGAGCCCATAGCCTTCGCGCAGACGATGCGGCACATAAGCGCGCACATTGGCGCCCAGCCCGCCGAAGAACGACAGGTAGACACTGGTCGCCGTAATCCCGTCGACATCGTAGTCGCCGTAAAAACAGATCGGCTCCCGTGTCGTGACCGCGCGATGCAACCGTTCGACCGCCTGCTCCATATCGGGAATTAAAAACGGATCGTGCGGCGACTGCAGCGACATCCAGGACGTGGCTTCATCCGGCGTCGTCACGCCGCGAGCCAAAAAGAGCGAAGCCGTCGCAGGAGAAATGGAAAGGGCCTGGACCAACGACGCCCGCTGAGAGAGATTGATGTCACGGAAGACCCAGAGCTTGGATTTCATGAAAGTTCCTCGAATGGTTCTGAGTCGCAGTAGAAGCTAACTAGCTGAGAATTAAAGGGATACTAGCCGCTCGTTGCTGCGTTGTCAAACCAACAGACGGGAGGCCGCATCAGTATTGGCTCTCAAGCGGGCCATGAAAAACTACAGGGCACGCAAACGCATCGAGGGTCTCCATGTGGGCACAACAGGAAAGCACTCCCGCAGGATGCTCAAACCGTCCGTCCAGCAAGGCCGCAAGCGAGCGATCCAAGATGGTTCTTCCAAGCTTGCTCGTGTACGTTTCCTAGGATGGCCCGGATGAGTCCCCCACTGCGCGCGTCCAACGAGGGTCTTCTGAGACCGCGCGTTGCACGAGCACAGGGGACTCACTGGGCCATCCCACCCTGCTGGCGGACGGCTTCAGCATCCTGCAGAACATCGACCTGTGAGATGAGGAGAAGGAGAGAAAGAAAAAGAGGGAAGTAGCCTGTCGCTACTCCCCCCCTTTTTGCACGTAGTTCTTGACGAATTCTTCTGCGTTTTTCTCGAGGACGTCGTCGATTTCATCGACCAGCTTGTCGATGTCTTCTTTCATCTTCTTGCCGGCTTCGACGACCTTCGGATTGGCCTTAACGTCGTCTTTCCCCTGCGGCTCTCGCTTAGGCTCTTGCTTGCGCTCCTGTTTCTCCATCCGAGCACCTCCCGTACAGCTGGGAAACTCTCGTGGACCAGCACAACGTGATCCCTGCGGTCACCTTACTCCAGGGTCATTTCAGCCGTCAAGCCGAGTGACAAAACGTGAAACGTGAGACGTAAAACGTGAAACGACATAAGCCCTCAGCGATCAGCCGTCAGCATTCAGCCATCAGCACGGAGCTGAAAGCTGAATACTGACCAATCCCATGCTCGCCATTCAGGAACGCCGAGAATCACTTCCAGGATGCTCAAAAATTCCGTCCAGCAAGGCCGCAGGCGAATCGAAACCGGAGGCGTACCCTCAGGGGTACGTTGAGGATTTCGATGAGCCGAGAACGAAGCTGGCGGACTTTTTCAGCATCCTGCTACACGAGCAGCGAGACGATGAGCAGAGCCACGATGTTAATGACCTTGATCATCGGATTGATCGCCGGGCCGGCCGTATCCTTGTAGGGATCGCCAACCGTGTCGCCGGTGACGGCCGCCTTGTGCGTGTCCGTCCCCTTCAATCGCGACGAACAGACCGGTGACAATGCTGCCGACGAGCATGCCGCCCAAGGCCTGCGGCCCCAGAATCACGCCGACCAGGATCGGGGAGATGACGGGAATCAATCCCGGCACCATCATCTTCTTGATCGCCGCCTGCGTGACAATATCCACGCAGGTCCCGTATTCCGGCTTGCCTGTGCCTTCCATGATCCCCTTGATCGTCCGGAACTGCCGCCGCACTTCTTCCACCACGAGGCCTGCTGCTTCTCCCACAGCCTTCATACAGAGGGCCCCGAAGATGAAGGGCAACATGCCGCCCAGGAAAAGTCCGACCAGGACCGAAGGATTGGAGAGGTCGAAGGTGCTCGCCCCGCTCCCCTTCGCCACTTCACGGGCATATTCGGCGAACAACACCACCGCCGCAAGACCGGCCGATCCGATCGCATAGCCCTTCGTCACGGCTTTGGTCGTATTGCCGACCGCATCCAACGGATCGGTAATGTCCCGCACCTCTTTGCCGAGGTGCGCCATCTCCGCAATGCCGCCTGCGTTGTCGGTAATCGGACCGAAGGCATCGATCGCCACCACAATCCCGGCCATCGACAACATCGAGACTGCCGCAGTGGCCACGCCATACAAGCCGCCCGATGCCGCGCCGCCACACAGCCAGTAGCTCGTCAGAATCGCCGCGCCGATCACCACCACCGGCAAGGCCGTCGCCTCCATTCCAACGGCCAATCCTGCAATGATGTTCGTCGCATGGCCCGTTTCGCTGGCCTTGGCAATCGCCTTCACCGGCGCATAGCTCTTCGACGTGTAGTAATCGGTGATAAAGACGAGGGCAAGGGTCACGGCCAAGCCGATCAACGAGGCGAGGTAGTAGCTCATCCCGCTCACGCCGCCCACACCAGACATGATCGAGGTCGTCACAGGATAGAAGGCTACCGCAGCGATGCCGCCCGCCACGAACAGGCCCTTGTAGAGCGCCGGCATGATCCCGCCGCCTTCGCTCACCTTCACAAAGAGAATGCCGATGATCGTCGCGAAGATCGTCACGCCGCCCAACGCCAGAGGATACAGAATCGGCGCGCTGACTCCCTTGAACAGGGTGAAGGCCAGGACCATCGCTGCGACCGTCGTCACCGCGTAGGTCTCGAAGAGATCCGCGGCCATACCGGCGCAATCGCCGACATTGTCTCCCACGTTATCCGCGATGACTGCCGGGTTGCGCGGATCGTCTTCCGGAATCCCCGCTTCGACTTTCCCGACGAGATCCGCGCCAACGTCCGCCGCTTTTGTATAGATACCGCCGCCCACCCGGGCAAAGACCGAAATCAAACTGCCGCCGAATCCAAGACTCAACAGGGCATGAATCGCCTTCTCCTGCCCCGCAATCTGCGACGCCACCACATAGAAGGTGGTGATGGCCAGCAGGCCCAAGCCGATCAACAAGAGCCCCGTCACCGCGCCGCCGCGGAAGGCCACGGTCAACGCCGCATTCATCCCGTTATGCGCAGCCTGCGCCGTCCGCACGTTCGCCCGCACCGCGATGACCATGCCCACATAGCCGGCCAGCGACGACGCGCCTGCGCCAATCAAAAATCCGATCGCAGTCAGCAAACCGAATTTGTCGGAGAACGCCCCTCCGCCCCACAACATCGCGAACAACACAGCCGCAACGACGCCGACGGTCCGATACTGGCGGTTCAGATAGGCGCTCGCGCCTTCCTGAATGGCCTTGGCAATTTCTTGCATCTTCGGATTGCCGGCATCCAGCTTAAACACCCACATGGCCAGATAGAGGCCATAGGCAATGCCGGTCACCGCCGATACCAACGCAAACGTAATGATGGATGAGTCGCTCACAATGGTCTCCTCCTGTTAGGGGTGTTAGGGGACACCCATTTCCTCTGGCCTCCATCCATCACGATGACGTGTTCGATGGCAAACCGCGAAGTGGTACAGAATCGATCCGTGCAGCTAACTAACTGAAAAGTCGGGCCATTCTATACAGGTGAGAGAAGGGGATCAAGGGCGAAAAAGGGCGTGGATGGAGACTGATGATCTTCTGTGCTCGCGCAACGCGCGGCCTCGGAAGGCCCTCGTTGGACGCGCGCAATGGAAGATCAATCAGCCCCCATCCCTAAAGAGAGAACGAGCAAGATTGGAAGGGAGACAGAAGCAGGCAACCGTCCTTCTTGCTCGCAGAACGCGCACAATCGGAATGTGCTCGTCCGATGCGCGCAGTACAGGACGGCTTGCCTGCTCCCTATGGAGAAAGTAAAGAATCGGAAGGGAGACCCACGTTGGTCCTGTGCTCCCGGAACGCGCGCCCGGAGAAGGGCCTCGCTCGACGAGCGGAGGGGAACCGACATCGGGTATCCCCTCAAAAAAGAACGAAACTGAAATGAAAACGCAAACGGCCGCATTTTTCCATTGAAGTGGGTTAGTTTGCGGATCAAAAAGAGAGTTGTTATAGTTCGCGCAGGTGGAGGGCCTATGGGAATGGAACCGAATTACATCGTCATTGATGGGCAGACGTTCAGCAAGGCGAAGCTGTCGCTGGACAACCACGTCTACAAAAACTGCGCGATCGACGACTGCGACATCTATTTCAGCGGGGGGCAATACGAGCTGCTCGACACCCACATTACTAATTCCCGCCTCATCCTCAACCACCCGGCGAAGGGCATGTATAATGCCGTGCAGATCTTTAAGATGAAGTCGCCGGGCTCCAGCGTCATCTCCGACTAGCGGGCAGTCAAAAAGCCCGCCAGCTTCGTTCTCGCTTCGTTCAGACCCTCAACATACCCTCCGGGTATGCCTCGGCCCTTCACTCGCTGCGGCCTTGCTGGACAGGCTTTTTGAACACCCTTCGTGACACGTATCTCGTGAAGCATCGTACGCAACCGGCTGCTACACACCGGCACCAACTTCTCTTCGCTCCCTTGACAGTGCGTACGCAATCACGTACCGTATTATGCAGATACCAACGGAGAGGATGAGGAGCAGACGACATGACAACCCTCAAAGCAAGCGCTGCACGGTCGAAATTATATCGTCTCATCGATGAAACGGCTTCATCTCATGAACCAATCATGATTGCGGGGAAACGCTCAAGTGCGGTGCTCGTCTCCGAGGATGATTGGCGAGCCATCCAGGAAACGGTCTATCTGCTCTCCATCTCCCGCATGAGGCAATCCATTCGCAAAGGCCTCGCGACCCCGGTTGGGAAATGCGCGAAAGAACTCCCCTGGTGAAATGGGAACTGGTCTTTACCAAACAAGCGCAGCAGGACTCGAAGAAAAACGCGGCGGCAGGCCTGCGAGATAAAACCGAACGTCTGCTTGACCTCTTACGCAAGAATCCGTTTCAAACCCCTCCCCCCTACGAAAAACTAATCGGTGATTTGGCCGGCGCCTATCCTCGCAGGATTAACATCCAGCATAGGCTCGTCTATCAAGTCCTCGAACAAGAGAAGATCGTCAAAGTCCTGCGCATGTGGACCCACTACGACTAGCCCCACCTCCTAAATCGGACGAGCGGCACGAAGCTAGAGGCGATAGGCCAAGTCTTCGTACTCTAAGCCTCTCGCCTACTTGACTGATATATTCTCCGCGAACTTCACGATCTCGATCGACTGGAAGACGGGATCTTGCGAGCCTTTGGAGGACTCCGCTTCGACTCGCTGCAGGAAGGAGGCTGAGCCGGTGATCGGCGCGTAGTTGAGGGTCACTTCGACGTCGAAAGTCTTGGTGTCTTTCGGCGTGGGGAAGGTGAAGGTCTCGACGCGGGTTTCTTCCGGCTTCAAGACCGTATCTTCCAGGACCTTGACCGCTTCGAAATCGAAGCTGGTCTTCTGCCCCTTGGCATCCTGATAGACCCGGCCATAGACCCGCTTGTCGGTAAAGACGGTCTTCAGATTCTTTCCTTTGATATCCAGATCCAGCGCCACGCTCGCCCAGGCCGGATGGGTGGTCGGCAAACTGTGCGGCACGAGACTCTGCACCTTCACCGTGACGATGGTCTTGTCGCCGTCGATTTTGGTCTGGACATCCAGCTTGGCCGCTTCCTGGCGGAGCTTGCCGATCCGTCCGGGGAAGGTATGGTTCGCGGTTTTCCGCTTCTTCTCCCCGTTGGCCGACTCCCCGACCTGCTCCGGCATGTGGCAGCTCTGGCATTCCTTGCCGGATTTCACCGCCTTGCTCTGATCCCAGTTGCCCAGCAGGTCGTTGCTCTTGCCTAAGTTGGCCGCCGATGGAACAGACTGGTGGCAGTTGAGGCAGAGATCGGATTTCTGAAACAGCCCCAGCTCCATCGACTGGTGGGCCAAGTTCTGCACAAAGTCCTTATAGGGACCGTAGAGCGTCTTGCTCCCGAGCTCGTACTTGGGCTCCGGCGGCTGTTTGGTCCGATCGACCTGCTTGATCAAGTGGCATTGCGCGCAGGCCACCCCGTCCAGCGAGGGGTCGCCGGCCTTGGCCTGATCGATGAAGAGCTGCGCCTGCTCAGGGAATTCGCGCACGTGCGGCGCATGGCAGCGGAAGCAGAGGGCCTTGTCTTTCCCTGCCGGGGACGCCAGGAATGCATCGAGGGAGGCGCGGAAGGCCGGGGAATGAATGGACTTCGACAGCGGCGAGGTTTCCCATTCTTCAAACACGCGCTCATGGCAGCGCTTGCACTTACTGGAGCTGGGAAAGGCCTTTTCAAGGGTGGGCTTGGGAGCCTCTTGCGCATAGAGGGCATGATCGAGCCACTGCGACAGACACAAGGCCGCCACGATCACCGCGCCGATCCCGAGCTTCACACCCATCAAATTTCGTCCCATCATGCAGCCCTTCTACTTCAACGGCTCAGAGTGTTTTGGCTCGGTACGTCAGCAACCGTGGCTGCGTATACTCATCGAAAATCTTCTTCGCGCTCTCCCGCTCTTTGTCGGTCGCCAGGGTGGCGAGATACTTCTCCTTGAGCGCGGGCTCCGGCGTCGGGATCAACGCATAGTTCAAGACCGCTTCAATCGAGGCGGCCGTCGTGCCGGCCGGAATCGCCAGGGAGAAGGGCACTTTTCTCGTATGGCCGCCCTTGATGAAGGGGTCGGGAATCGGACCGCGGAGAATCTTGTCGTAGGGCAAACCGAACTGCTTGGTCTCTTCCTTCAGCACCTTGCCCTGCGCATCCTTGGCGGTCAGAACCAGATAGAATTGCTTGAGCACCGGGTCTCCGTCCGGAAAACTGTGCGGGAGGCTGCCGACTTTCACCAGCGCCGTTCCCTCCACCGCAGAGGCAGACTTGGTGGCCTCAAGATCCACACGGGGCATCCATTCGGCTTGGAGGTTGCGATTCTTGAGGAGTGTGCCGGGGATCACCACGCCGCGGAACCAATGCCGGCCGATCGCGCGGGTCATGGAGCCGCGCCGCGAGGTGGAACTGCCGGTGGACGGCTCCATATGGCAGTCCTGGCACACCGTCCCCTGTAAAATCTCCCCTGCCAAATCCTTCTGCGTCACATCCTTCACCTTATCGAAGTGGCAGGAGGCACAATAGTTCGCGCCGCGGAACAGATCGGACTGCATCGCAGGATGGACGAGGTTTTCCTCCGGGTCCGCATAGGGGCCATAGATCATCTTGCCAGGCTCGATCTTGAACGACGGCGGAGAATCCTTGGTCTGCTCGACCTGCTTGATCAGATGGCAGGAGGCGCAGCCGATGCCCTCCACTTGCGGCTTGCCGGCCAACACCTGGGCCACGATCTTTTCGGCATGTTGCGGGAAGACGGTAGTCGAGGGCACATGACAGGAGAGACAGCGTCGGCGCTCATCGGTGGTCGGATTAGTCTGGAGCCAGACGCCCAACACGGTGCGGAAGACCGGCGACTCCAGCGAGGTGCCGTGCAGAAGAGCCGCATCGACCCGGCCAAAGGTCTTGAGATCCGGCGTCTGTTCGCGCACGCCCTTCCACTCTTCATAATGCCGATCGTGGCATTGCTTGCAGTCTTCCGATCTGATGAAGATCTTTTCGATTTCCTCCACCCAATCGGACGACGCCTTAACCTCTGACTTCTGGGCGATGGCAGGCCCTTGAAACAGGGCGATGAGGCCCACAATAAGCAGGAAGACCAAACCCAAGGCCATTCGTTGTACGGAGCTGCTGCGTCGTAACATGCTTAATCCCGCCTGCATCCGACGAAATGAAAATTCACGCCCCACCCGACCGGATCGCCCGGATCGGCCGGCTCATAGGTGCCGACGGTGAAGTTGCATTCTTTCATCCCTCGTTTGATCGCTTTTCCGAAGTCGAGCATGTTCCTGATCTCAGTCTTGTCGATTTCCTTGATGACGGATCGGACCTTGATGCCGGCATAGTCGGCGCGCGAGTTTCCGATCACTTCGAAGACGGCGACGCCCTGCGCCCGTTCCAACTTCAATTCTCGTTTAATTTCCTCGTCCACGTCTCCGACGATCACGCCGAAATCTTCCCCCAGCTTCGCGGCCTCCTCCACGGTCATCGGCTCCGACTCAGCCGCCGACGAAAACCCGCTCAACAGGCCCAGGCTGAATCCAAGACACAAAAGAAAGGCCCTTCCACTCCGAAGGGCCTTTGTACGAGCGCTCACTAAACCGAT
This sequence comes from Nitrospirota bacterium, assembly GCA_026387665.1. Classification (NCBI taxonomy): domain Bacteria; kingdom Pseudomonadati; phylum Nitrospirota; species Nitrospirota bacterium. The sequence continues at coordinate 210,137 of JAPLLG010000008.1, read as the reverse complement.
ACGAGCATCCTCCAACGTGTACACCTTTCTACGGCTCTACGGCACAGATACGGTCATCGCAACCAAAACACTTTTCCCGCAGGATGCTCAAACAGGCCGTCAGCGAGGCCGCAGGCGAATCGAAACCGGAGGCGTACCCTCAGGGGTACGTTGAGGATTTCGATGAGCCGAGAACGAAGCTGGCGGCCTGTTTCAGCATCCTGCTAAAGCTTCGCCACAGGGTCGATGACCAGCTGAAACCACGGGGCCACGGATTTTTGCCCGTTTCGTTCCTTGTTCTCGCCGTTCCAGACGGCGAAGGACACGGTTTGCACCCGGCCTGGAATCAGCTTGGCTTCGTTCTCCTGCTCTTCGCTCACCAGGGGTCTGCGCATGACGACATGCCAGACTCCCTCTTTCCACACAGCCTTGCCCTGGACCCGCCCCTGCTTTTCTTTGGTTGTCAGCGTGCTGAAGCCCCCGCCAATGAGGTCTTCGACCGAGGAGACCCGGCGCGGAATGACTTCGAATGTCCGCACGCCTTCGCGAGCCCTCTCGGAGGCCCGGGCGGCTCGGCGATCGATATCGCTCTGCCAGTCGGCTTTCCAATGCCAGATATTGATGTAGTGGTCGAGTTGGCCCATGCAGAAAAATGCGGGGGCATCGCCGAGCGGCAACCCGATCGCGACGCCGTCGCGAAAGGTCCCTGGCGTCAAACGATCGTTCTTCGTGTTGTCCTGCCATTCCAGCAGAAACGCGATCTCGATGCCGTTATGGAGCGTCCGCACCGTCAAGGCCCGCGCCGTCGGCTCAGGCCAGACCGGTCTGGTAATGACCTGGCCGCTCAAAGGAATAGTCATCGGCGCCACTGTGGCCCAGGCTGCATCCTCCGGCCCAACCGGCAGCTCTCCCTCGACGAGGCGCGCGCGGATGATCATGCCCTCGGAACTGACGAGGGGCACGCCGAAGCCGACGAACACGCCGGCCACGACCAGGATGAATAGGAGCAACAGTAGCGGGCGGGAAGAACTCTTCGTCGTACGCACCATGCAAGGTCCTCGGGTGACCGCGCGAGTCCATCGCGAGGGGCTCAGAATACCACAAAGCCCGAGCGAGACCAATCCGACTGCATGCGGATGGCTACCAGAGTTTCACGCGGCGAATTTTGTTTTCGCCACGCTCGCAGATATAGAGATAGCCCTGGGAATCCAGCGAGAGGCCGACGGGAGAATTCACGACGGCCTCGATGCCGAGCAGTCCGTCGCCATGCTTCACGGTCCCGGACGATTCTTTCGCCACGAACCGCGCCGCGCCGCAACCGCCCATATTCTTGTCTTCGTAACCGCTATCTCCGTTGCCCGCGACCGTCGTGATCACACCGGTGGCGACGTCCACTTTGCGCACACGATGATTCATCGTGTCGGAGATGTAGAGATTGTCCTGCTGATCGACCACCACGGCTTCCGGCGCATGGAGCATGGCTCTAATCGCCGGCTTGTCGTCGCCATCGTAGCCGTACCGGCAGACGCCGGCCACGGTCGAGATGATGCCGGTCGTGTGATCGATGCTGCGGACGCGGTTGCTGCCCTTGTCGACGAAAATGATATCGCCCTTCCCGTTCACCGTAAGCCCGACGACATCGTAGATGCGGGCCTCCAGCGCGGGCTTGCCATCGTCGAGGTACATGGACATGTCCAAGCCATCCGAACAAACAGGCATGAGCCAGCCATGGTCGTCGCTGAAATCGATGCCGATGGCATCGCCGGAGAGCACGACCAGATTCCGCGCCACAAGCGGCTGCTCGCGGGCTTCGTCTTCGGCAGTCCAGGCCCCTGCCACCGTCGTGACCATGCCGGTCTTGGGATCGTAGCGGCGGATCCGGTGCGCCTGAGTATCGGCGATGTACATCACGTCATTGGGATCGAAGGCAATGGCGGCAGGCCAGGTGAGATTGGTCTCCAGAGCCGGACCATCGCCATTGAAGCCATGTTGGCCGGTGCCGATGATCGTGGTGATGATGCCGGTCTCGTGGTCGATTTTCCTGATGCGGTTGCTGCCGGAATCGCAGATATAGAGATCGTTGTGGGAATCGAACGCCACGTCGAGCGGCAAATAGAGTCCCGCCTCCCCACAGAGGCCTTCGTCGCCGCTGTAGCAGGTTTCGCCGATGCCGGCGAAATTATGGAGGGTGCCCTCCTTGAGGCTCACCCGTCTGATGCGATCGGACCCGGACTCGGCAAAATAAAACCAGGTCTCGTCCTTGTCCAATGCGGCGTGATGGGGCAAGGGAATCCCCGACTTGACCGCCCGCTTTCCATCGCCGGTGCTCCGGGCCTTGCCGTTGCCTGCGAAGGTTTCGATATAGCCGACTGCGAGCTGGAGTTCGGTTTCCATAGACCTGTGGCCTTAATCCCGGCTGATTAGCCGCGTGAAACTGATTGAACGGTCTCGACCGGCTGCGCCACTGGCGCGGCTGCTTGCACCGTCGACTCCGGAATCGCCTGCTGCGGAGCAGCGGCTGTCTGCTGCTGGGCCGCTTGAGCGGCGAGAGCGTCTGCTTCGATCTGGTCCGCCTCATGCACGGACTTCTTAAACCCCTTGATCGCCTTGCCGATCCCCTCGCCCAACTGCGGCAGCTTGCCCGCGCCGAAAATGATCAGCACGATGAACAGGATCAAAATCAACTCTGTAAAACCAAGACTCCCAAACATGGTGTGTTCCTCCGTCTGAATGGGTAACTTAGGATGCGCTGGTCTCTTTGGCCCGCTTTGAAAACCGTTCCTTCAACCGATTCCGGGCCTGTTCGGCCTGTTCGAACATCTTGGCCTTGTCGTAGACGCTGATCAAATTGTAGTAGGCCAGCGGCTCCTCGGGATTCTGCTCGACGGCATCTTCCATGACCTTGATGGCGAGGTCCGTCTTCTTGTGATTCATCGCCAGTTCCATCAGCTTGAAACTGCCCTCCAGATGCTTCGGGTCCAGTTCGAGCGTGCGGATGTAGCACTGGATGGCCATGTCGATGGTGTTGTAATCCGAGACCTGGGGGTTGTCGAGCTCGACATAGACCCCGGCGAGATTGTACCAGGCCATGGGATCGTCCGGGGTGATCTCCACGAGGCGCTCGTAATAATCTTTGGCTTCCATGAACTTCTTTTTGTCGGCATAGACCCGCCCGAGATTGAACAGCGCCAGGACATCGTGGGGGAACACTTCGAGCGCATGTTTGAACTCGGTTTCCGCTTCGTCCGTCATGGCCTTCGTCGCGTAGATCGTGCCCAGATTCGAATAGTACATCGCGAGCGAGCGGTTCATTTCGGCGCGGAGGCCCTCCGCCATCTCAATCGATTTCTTGACCTCGACAAGCGCATCGTCCATCCGGCCTTTGCTGAAATAGAGCTCGCCCAACCGGCAGCGGGCCTGAAAATCGTCCGGCTCAACCGCCAGAAGCTTTTCAATCTCGGCAATTTCTTCGTCCGGATTCAACGGCTGATCGCCCGGATCGACAACGGTCTGACCTGGATCGGAAACAGAAGAGGTTGGTTCGTTCATACGATTCCCTATAGTAAAAAGGTTCGTTAGATATGTCCGCCCGCCAATGAATCCGGCGTGCCGATCACCGGCGCGTTCGTCGCCGGCGCCGAATCAGCCGCATCGCGCCGATGCCGGTCCATGGTTAAGAGCATCACGCCAAGCACCACCATGAGCGTCAGATTCGAGTACAGCAGCGCATAGCCCGCAATAAACATCAACCCGATCCCATAGCCGGCCAGCCGCCCCATCGTCAGCAGCTTAATAACCGTGTAACCCCAGCACAACAGGCCTGCCATGTAGAGGGCAAAGGGAAGGAAGAACGTGTAGCCCATGCCGAACTGAAAAATCCACCCGATGCCGTCCGCCGCTTTCCGAATGTTGTTGGCCAGCCCCGGGTCATACTGCTTGAGCAGATAATCCAGGAACAGCATCAGCGTAAAAACAGACCCGGCGGTGGCCCAAAACCAGATGGCGCGGCGGCGCTGCCGCTGATTGCGCGTCCGAAACGAGACGCCCCGCCCATAGGCCCAAAACACCAGGATGCTGGACAGGACCATCAAGGCCTCGCCCGCGCGATGGGCCTCGTAGACCAACGGCGGCGCCGCCACGGTCCCGATGAAACTATAGGTCGTGGACACGATCTGGTAATACAACCAGCCCCCGATCCCCAGGAGATAGGTGAGCCCCATCGCGCGATGCGACCATTCGGTATGGGCCGAGAGATACTCCGTCATCAGACAGACCAGCGCGACCAGGGCTACGAAGTTATAGATCGCCGATCCCAAAAACGCGGGAGGGACCAAGAGGAAGCCCGCCGTGAGGAGCAATAGAAGCGCCACGGAGGGGACGACGATCCGGTTCGAGCCCACGAACCCGCGCCCGGCCATCCGATTGACGACGCCCACGGCCAGGGCGAGGAATAACAGAATCGCCACGACGTTGAGCAGCCACTCGCCGATCCCCGTCAGGGCCGTGAAGGTCGGAATAATCCACTCATGCGTCTGCGCCAGCTTGCTGAGATGCATCCCCAGCCGCGACACGAGCCGATAGAGGATCAACTCCGAGAAGGAGACGATCAGGACGAGCTTGATTGTGTACTGGAACAACAACGATTGGTCGTTGATCCGTCCCGTCATCCGGTCAATCATGGCATTCGCGGCAATCATGCTGTCGATCCTTACAGGAGGCCCGAATTATACTGCGCGAACAAGAGGGTCACCGTCGTGCGGGGCCGGCGCATCACGATCTCGCCGGCTGCGGCACGCCCACTTCTTGCGCCTTGGCCCGCGCGATGTACAGCAACCCGTCCGCCATGGAGTAGTTGAACGGCAACTCGCACACGACTTCGCTGATCTTTTCGTAGACATGCTGATAAAGGGCTTCCGATTCATCGGGCGTCATGCCTTCGGACACTTCATAGAAGAAGCCCAGGCTCAAGTCCTCCGCCGACGGGCGCATGATGCGCCGGATACCGTAGCTGCCGGGGTCGCTCATGATCGGCGCTTCTTTTTCCAAATCGAAGAGGCAGGGCTGGCAGGAGAAGCCATAAGAGCTATGCAGCCGCTCGTTCTCGACGATGAAATTCATCGTCTCCCGCGCTTCTTCTTCTTTTTCGGTCGGGAATCCCACGATGATGTAACAGTGGACCGCGATCCCCAGATCGACGCAATCGTCGACAATGCGCCGCACCCACTCCTGCTTGATTCCCTTCTTCATGAAATCCATCACCCGCTGGTTGAAGGACTCCAACCCGAAGACGATCTTCAGGCAGCCGGCATCCTTCATCGAGGCCAGGAGTTCCCGCGTCAGGTGCTTCTCGAAGCGCATCTCGCAGGTCCATTTAATGTCCAGATTCTTGTCGATGATCTGCTGGCACAACCGCTTGGTCGGCGAGAGGGCGAAACATTCGTCGGTGAAGAAGAACCGGCTGGCGCCGTAGCGCTGCTTGAGCCATTCCAATTCCTCGACGGTGCGCCCCGGTTCTTTCTGCCGGAAATTCTGGTGATCCAGCGTGAGGGCGCAAAACGCGCAATCCTTGTAGTAACAGCCGCGCGAAAACTGCACGGGCAAGACCGGCTCCGGCGACAGATACAGACCCAGCGGAAAGCCATCGTAATTGGGCGCCGGCAACTGGTTGATATTCTCGGAGTAGAACGGCTGGTTGACCGTGATCTTCCCGTTCTGGCGATAGATCAGGTTCGGGACCTTGCTGAAATCTTTTTTCCCATCCAGCTGATGGACCAGTTCGAGCAGCGCCGTTTCGCCCTCGAAGACGATGATGTCGTCGGTCAGATCGAAGAGACTCGGGCAGCGGCGCAGGTTATCGACCAGCCTGGTGAAGATACTGCCGCCGATGGTCAGATGGATGTCGGGCGCGGCTTCCTTGATCAAACGGCAGAGTGTCAGGCCAGGGATAATCTGCGAGGTCGCCGTAATCGAGACGCCGATCAAGTCCGGCTGATCCCCGATGATCGATTTCAGAAAACGCTCGCGGAACAGCTTGATGTAGGGGTTCTGGGTTTCATCCCTGATGATCTTCATCAGGTCTTTGGACGAATAGATGGAGCAGTTGCCGAATTGATTGTCGACGACCGTTAGTCTAGTCGGGAAATAAAGCGTGGAGAGGACCTCCAGCCATTTGTCGATGAGGAAAAGGCTTTCCTTATAGGACTCGAGATCGTAGAAGCCCTCCCCGCGCAGGGTCTCCTTGGCCGGCTCGATCCGGTCGATGAGATAGGGGAAGCGGTCCAGCGACTCAACGATACGCGCCAAGTGTTCGGCGCTTCCCGGTCCCGTGTCGCCGGTGTGGCTCTGCTCAAGGGCGCGCTGTTTATCGACCAGTTCCTGATAGAGTTCGGCCCCGTAGGCTTGGGTGACCACTCCGTCTAAGAGTTCAATGCCGAGATCGCGTTGGGAGACGTTGTTGACGCCGCCTTGCACCAAGAACCCCGTCAAGGAGGGGAGGCTCAGGTAGGGCTGTGACGGATGCCAGGTTGGAGGAAAAAGCAGTGAGACTTTCATGCTGAATCACTACCAACTCAGTGAAAATTACGGCGTTATCTCAAGAAAATGCACATGTTTTTATACACTCCGCCATCGGCCAAATGCAACCATGGGAGCCGGCTCCAAGCCCTGCCAAGAGCGAATCACGCGAAGGATCATCATCGGTATCGCCCGCCGCAGAAAAAGAGAAAGCCCCAGCCCGGCCTGATGCCGGACTGGGGCTTTCTCGCTCACTATCACTCGTGCCCTAGCGGTACGAGATGGTCTCTCCAGAGACCGGTTATCCTACTGCAACTTCAGGGTAAACCAGGTGGAGAGCGCCTTCATGCCGTTACGTTCAACGTTGTTGCCGTCCCAGACCGCGAAGGCGACTGGCACAGACGCACCTGACTTGAACTGGGTATCGTTGGCATCACCGGTTTCCAACGTGCGCTTCACCACCACGCGCCAGGTTGGACCGGTGTAACCACCGCCCTTGACGGAGCCTGATGGCTCCCACACGCCGTTTCCGATGACATCCTGATGCGCTTGCGTGGTCAGGGTGCTGAAGCCATTGGCGTTCAGATCCTCGACCGAGCTCACGCGCAGCGTCGGGTCAGACATGATGTTGCCGGACCAGATACCGGGATTGAAAGGCCCAAGGCTGCGACCGATCCGGTCAGGATAGGTCACGCCGCCCGCAGGCTCTTCGAAATAGTAGTCCCAGAAAATGCCCGGGTATTGATCGTCCACGTCCCACATACCCGCGCTATCCTTGCCGAGATCCTTCTGCCACTCTGCGTTCCACCGCCAGATGTTGGTGGTGCCGCCGGACTGGCCCATGCACTGGAAGGGGGGCGCGCCAGCCGTATTGACTGGGAACATGATCGCGACCTGATCCCGGAAATCCTGAGGACCGATGGTCGTATCGTTCTTGGTCTGATCGTTCCACTCTAAACGCAGGCCGACTTCTTTGCCGTTGGTCATGGCTTTCACGAACACCGACTTCACCGAAATATTCGGATGCATCGGTGTGGTGATCAGCTGTCCGCTCAACGGCACGATCACCCCTGGCACGCTCTCCCAGACTGGGTTCGCGCCGTCCATGGGAATCGATCCCTTGATGGCCTTCGCCGGAATCGTGACCGGCTGGCTGACAGCCAACGGCACCTGCCCGATCGTCAGCATCACGCCAACGATCAACGCAGAGAGAAGAATGCCAAACACCACACGCTTACTGTGTGTCTGCACAACTCTCATAGGACTACTCCTCCTCTCGATTAAAAGATTAAGAACGGTGGCCCAAGATAACTGACAACAAACAAAAAATAGAAACCCTCACGAATACTTGATGGCTAGGCGGTTCCGACCGGCCCCCCATCGTCCTTGTCTTTCCCTTGATCTTTTTTATCCAAGAATGATTCGGCGCCGACTTCGTTCAACAGCAAGCTGAGCTCGTTGCCTTGATCTTGCGCGCCGCACTCATAGGTCTGGCCTTCCGGCGCATTAAACGTCGCCGGGCGATAATCGGTTTCCGAATAGGGCTGCGGCACGACGCCCAGGAACGCGGCTTCGAAGTCCATCCATTCCGCCATCAAGTCCGCCACGTGCTTGTACAGACCTGAATCGGCTTTCTTGACCAGCATCCGGCAGAACAGCGGCACCCATCGCCCGATGTGGTTTTTGACGAACTTCTTCTGCGCATCCAGGACGATCTGCGTCTTGTCCGCTCCGTCGTGGCAGCGCGAGTAGGACTCTTTGTAGGCCAGGAAATGCATGAACTCGAACTCGACGCTCAAATGGTCGAGCCGTTCATGGATGTCCTTGGACAACTCGACCCCGAACGCCCGGTAGAATCCGGCGATATCGCCCATGACTTGAGATTGGGCAAAGACGTGGTCGTTTCCAAACAGGGTTTCGTAGGGGGGGCAATCTAGGGTAATAACGTTACTGAACACGCGGCGATGCTCGGACTGGAGATCGCTGAGTTGCCAATTGACACACTCAGACGCCACAACCTTTTCAAGTTGATCGAACTGCTTGCGCAGCAACACCAGCTTTTGCTTCGCGCGTTCGCCGCCGATCCCGTCGAGCACCAGGCTCAGGGCATCGACCGCGGCCCGCCCATCCTCGACAAATTCACCGCATTGCACGTAATCAAGAAATTCGTCGTCCTCGGGATAGAGCAGACTCCACGAAACAAGCAAATAGAGTTTGCTGCGATTGAGGGCGCGTTCGACTGCAGGTGAGTCTTTAATGGCCGGCGGAGCTGCGATAACCGCAGCTCCCGCTGGAGAATTCGTTTGCACCGGCTGTTTACTCGTCATGAGAATCAGCTCCTCGGTTTCCCCTGTTGCCCGATTGGATATCCTGGACATCGGGGATCAAACCTTTGGCACAGGCTCGCGTATGATAGGTAACAGCCCTGGGGTTGTCAAGCGCGAACTCGTACTCTCGAATTGATGATCTAAGATAATGATTTTTCACGTTATTTCTCACATTTCCCCGCACGATTTCTTTTCGATTTTCCCTCTTGCTTTTGCCTCACGTTTTTGCCTCTCACAAAAGCGACCGTGCCAGTAACCTGAACGGTGTCACGCGAATCGCCACCTGATCGTTCACGGTCCGGCAGACCTGTTCGCATAGGCCGCACCCGACACAACGTTCAGTCATCACGCCCAAACGCTGCGTATCAAAGTCCATCGATAAGGCATCCGTCGGACATTTAGAGGCACATGCATGGCATCCCTGCCCTGCCGTGCAGATACGATGGGATACGATGGCTAGGCCCATTCGTACCTGCTCGAGCCCTCCGACGGCAAGCAATGCTTCCGTCGCGCAAGCTGCGATGCAGGGCACATCCTCGCAGAGATAGCACGGGATCTGATCCGCAAAAATGACCGGCGTCCCATCCTGCTGGTGAAACGTGATCGATCCGTGAGGACAGACCGTAGCGCAGTCACCGCACTTCGTGCACCGCTCTAAAAACAGCGTCTCGTCAACCGCACCGGGAGGACGCAGCCAATCCGTCCGCACCAGTGGAGCCGATCGTTCCGGCACAACTTCCTGTTGCTTGGAAAATTCCTGGGCCGCCTTGGCAACGGAGACGACCGAGTCCTTGAGGAAATCACGCCGGCCATATGTCGGATCGTTTGCCACAAGAGTGACCTTACATCACGCCGTCGGCGCGTAACTTATAGACCTCGACACAACGGTCGCAGGCCCCAAATTCGATATCCCAGCCCGGGTGATTCTCGCGGATAAAATCGAGCACGTACGACTCGATCTTATTGCCCATATCTTCGACCCACGAATAGGTCGGGAATCGGCATAAGGGGCACGGGAACCCCGGCATCAACATGACTTTGTTTTCGGTTTCCGGAACTTCTCCGCCCTCGACATCCACGGCGCGATCCATCACGCGCAAGGTGTCCGAGGCCATTTCGATCAATTCCGAGTGGGTGAAGAAACTCGTCTGCCACAGCCCCTCGAACACCGACTTCAACTGTGGCGCAGGGATTTTGCGATACCAGGAGCGGAACTCTTTGAACCGGTCTTCCTTGCGCAGCATCGGCTCTTTGCCGGCTGCCGTCAGACGGCTGTCGACGGTGAGACTCCATAAAATCCGATAGCGATGGAGGATGAGCGTTTCTTCGCCGGGGTTCTGTCCGACCTTGGTATCAGGGTCATAGCCAAAGACCGGGTCCAGCATGTCCGAGATATGCAGCAACTCATGACGGCAATAGCGCGTGAGCGCGGGATCGTAGAATCGCCGCGGAATGAGCTTGATCCCGACGCCTCTCAACCCTTTCTCTTCGAACTCCCGAGCCATCTCGTGCTCGACGGAGCCCCACTTCCTGAGAATATCGACGCCTTCCTGATCTTCCTTGAGCACGCCCTTGACCAGGACGATACCAACCCGTTCTTTCAGCAGGGGATATTCGTTGAACGCATCCCGGATGATGTCGGAAAATCCCCAGGTCCCGAACATGTACTGGTAGAGCTTCTTAAACTCGCTCTCCCGATCGTCGAGCGTAAACTTCTCGTAGATCGGATCGGCCAGCTCGTGAAATTCCTTATAATAGGTCGGATCGCCTTCACGCTCCGTCTTTTCGACGAACGAGTCGATGACCTCTTGCAACAATGCGGGCTGAAAACGCAGTTCCATAATAGTCCTTGATCGTCCAATCCGGACTGGCATGGCCGGCACACCCCGTTGAGGGATGCGAACCGGCTCTCATCGCGGCTTGACTTGGTGGCAGGGCTTCTCTTACGATCACCTCAAGCCGACAAGCCGACGCGAATTATACTGGCCCGAATCGCCGATTTGCAATCAAGCCGGTCGCCGCGGGCCGCTTCATCTTGCTCCGACCGTAAGGATTATGAAACATGGCTGATCAGATTGCGCCTCAACTGGCCCCATCGCCCTCTCCACTCACGCCATCATCGGGTGCAGGCAATGCACCGGTCGATTTCCTCGAGTATTGGAAGAGCGGAGCACGGGAGCTCACCACCTTTCGCGGCCATTCGCATGGAGTCTGGTCGGTCGCCTTCTCACCGGACGGATTGACCCTTGCCAGCGGAGGAGTCGACCGGCTCGTCCGTATCTGGGACATTGAGACAGGGCGCTTGCTGCGCTCCCTCAGGGGCCACACGGCAGACATCCGATCCGTCGTCTTCACGCCGGACGGCCAGACGCTGGCCACCGCCAGCGAGGACCGCACCATCCGGCTGTGGAACCCGCACACCGGCGAATCGAAAAAATTGCTCTTTACGCGCTACGACCACAATGTCGTCAGCCTCTCCCTCTCGCCGGACGGCCTCATGCTGGCGCGCGGCAGCCACAACAAAGACATCAAGATCTGGGAAGTCACCACCGGCACCGAGCTCATGACCCTCCTCGGCAAGGACCAGTACGACCACCATTGGTCGGTCTGCGTTACCTTTTCACCGGACGGCATGCATCTCGCCAGCGGAACGGACATCGGCAAGATCAAACTCTGGGAAGTGCTGCCCAGCGGAGAAGAAAAGATCCTGCATAACGGACATTGGAAGCAGGACGAGGATGATAGCAGCGAAACCCGCGGATACTTCGTCGAAGACGACGGTGGCTTTCAAAAGCCGATGGACTATTGGATCGGCGCGATGACCTTTACCCCCGACGCCAAGCTCCTCATCACCGGGAGCCGCGATAAAACGATCAAACTGTTCGACATGCCCAACATGACGGAACAACGGACCCTGAAAGGCCACACCGCCTGGGTGCGCGCCCTCGCCGTCACGCCTGACAACAAAGTGCTCATCAGCGCCGGCGACGATGAAACGATTCGGTTTTGGGATTTATCGAACGGCCGTTGCTTCAGAACGCTCAAGGCTCATACAGGCGGCATTCGCGGGATCAGCCTCTCACCGGACGGCATGACATTGGCCAGCGCGTCATGGGATCGCACGGTGAAACTGTGGGCCGGGGGAACAGAACCAGCCGAGTAATCCCCGTCGAGCTGCGAAGTTTGGCAGGATGCTCAAAACGTCCGTTCAGCATGTTCATGCTGAACGGACGTTTGACTATCCGTTACGCCTACTCTGGTTCATCCTTAGCCGATGGAATCCCGTAGCGTTTGCACTTTTCCCAGAGAGCTTTGCGCGAGAGACCAAGGACCTTCGCGGCCGTCGTTCGGCTGCCCTCTACCCGTCCGAGGACCGACACAATATATTCACGCTCGAATTGCTCCCGCGCCGTCGCCAGCGAGGTCAGCGGCCGCTCCTCGCGCTTCTGCCCCGTCAGTCCTTCGCTACAGAACCCGCAAGACTCTTGAGGGAGCCCTCCCGTATAGGGACAGGACTGGAAGCCGCAGAGATCAGCCGGCTGAATCGCCTCACGATCCCGCCCCAGCGCCACCGCCCGCTCGACCATATTCTCTAATTCCCGCACATTCCCGGGAAACGAATAGCGCAAAAACAGCTCGCGCGCCACGGGCGAAAGCCCCTTCACCGTTTTATTCATCTTGCTGGCGCAAGTCTTCAGCACATGCTCCGCAATGACCATGATGTCTTCCTGCCGTTGGCGCAACGGCGGGATCACGATATGCACGACATTGAGCCGGTAAAACAGATCTTCGCGAAACCGTCCCTGCGAGACTTCTTTCCGCAGATCTTTTTGCGTCGCACAGACCAGCCGCACGTCGACGTCGATCCGGTCGTTCCCTCCGACACGCTCGAACTGCCGCTCTTGAAGCACCCGCAAGAGTTTGACCTGGATGACCGGAGAAATTTCCCCGATTTCGTCGAGAAACAGCGTCCCGCGATGCGCCAGCTCGAATCGTCCGCGCCGCTGCTTCATCGCCCCGGTGAAGGCCCCCTTCTCATGGCCGAAGAGCTCCGCCTCCAGCAAGGTTTCCGGCAAGGCCGCGCAACTGACCTTGATCAGAGGGTGTTGGCTTCTGGCGCTGTTTTGATGGATGGCATTGGCCACCAGCTCCTTGCCGGTGCCGCTCTCTCCAAGAATCAACGTCGTCGAATCCGTGCCGGCCACCAGCTTGATCTTGTCGAGCACCGCGCGCATTTGATTGTTCGTGCCGAGAATGCCCCCGAAGCTGAACTTATCTTCCAGAGCTTCCTTGAGGTCCTGATTCTCGCGCCGTAGCGCCACCACACGGCCCACCCGTTCGACGATCAATAATAATTCGTCCATCTGGAACGGTTTGGTGATGTAGTCGAAGGCGCCGAGCTTCATCGCCCCGACCGCCGTTTCCACCGACCCGTGGGCGGTAATCACCACCACCTCCGTGTGGGGCGCTTGCTCCTTGGTCGCAGTGAGCACCGTGAGGCCGTCCGCGCCTGGCAGGCGCAGATCCGTAATCACCAAATCGAAGGGCCGCCGACGGACGGCGTCGAGGCCGTCCGTGCCGGATGCCGCCGCTTCCACTTCATGGCCGACGGCCTCCAGCGCATCGACCATCGAAAGTCGCATCAACGGCTCGTCATCCACGAGCAGAATCCTGAGCCCCTTCATGACAGTCTCTCCAGGAACGAACGTTCGCGCGAAACCGGCAGATAGAGCGTAAAGGTCGTCCCCTTCCCCACCTCGCTATCCACCACGATCCTTCCTCCATGGCGCTCCACAATGCCGAGACTGACCGACAGGCCAAGGCCGGTGCCTTCCCCTTCGCTCTTCGTCGTGAAAAATGGATCGAAAATGCGAGGCAGGACCGCCGGCGGAATGCCCGACCCCGTATCGCGCACTTCGACCAGACAGACTCCTTCGACGACCACGGTTTGAATCGTCAGCGCCCCGCCCTCTTTCATCGCTTGCACCGCATTCAACACCAGGTTCATCAAGACTTGCTCGATCATATGCCGATCGACCATGACAGATGGCAGCCCATGGCCCAGCACCGTTTCCAAGACGATTCGGTTCGGAACAAAGAGGTGCGTCGTCAACACCAAGACCCGGTCGACGATATGATTGATATCCGTCAAGGCGAACTCCGGCTCATGCTGCTGGGAGAAGTCGAGCAACTGCCGAACAATCTTTTGCACCCGCTGCACCCCATCCTCCATGGAAGCCCGATATTCCTCCTGCCGGCTGGCCGACAAGGTGCCCTTCCGTAAATTGTAGAGACAATTGAGGATGCCGCCCAAGGGATTATTGATTTCATGGGCCACCCCGGCAGCCAGACGACCCACCGATGCGAGCTTCTCCGAGTTCCTGATCTGCTGTTCCAGCTTTTTGGTCTCGGTCATATCCCGCGCAATGCCCAACACTCCGAGAAGCGTCCCCTCAACCGCATGCAGGGGAGAAACGCTGACCATCACCGCCCTCGGCTCCCCCGTGCGCGTCACGACTTCAACCTCATACACCTGTTTCGCCCCGATGTCCAAGGTGCTCTTCAGCCGCCGCCCCCGATGCCGCTTGGACAACAGGGCCAGATAGGGACGGCCGATCAGATCCTCTTTCCGATAGCCCCAGGCTTCGACCTTGCTGTTGACGTAGGTAAACCGCTGCTCGGTATCGAGCGTATAGATGACATCGTTCGCGTTCTCGAGCAAGTTCTCCAGATACTGCTTGGTCTCTTCGATTTCCCTCGTGCGCTCTCGCACTTTCTGCTCCAACTCTTCGCGATAGGTCTGCAGCTGCCGCTCCAGCTTCTTTCGGTCTGTAATGTCGCGCAGCTGCACCATCACCAACAATTGGTCGTCCGCACCGACTCGAATCAAATCCATTTCGACCGGCGTTTCCAGACCGTCGGCATGGCGCACCATAATCTCTTGCGTGGCCACTTTCCGCTGGCCCGTGATGATATCGGCCATCCACCCGCGCAACGCATCATGATGCCCGGCCAGCACGACCTCGAACAGGCTCCGGCCGACCACCGTCGCCTCCGTATAGCCCAGGGCCTGCTCCTCACGTTTATTGACCGCCACGATCGTGCCGGACTCGTTCACCATGAACACCGAGTCCGCCACCAAGTCGAACAGGGCCTTGTAGCGCGCCTGCGACGCCACCAACTGTTGGGTTCGCTCCGACACGGCCTCTTCCAATTTCGTCGTATATTCCTGCAGCTGCTGCTCGAGCCGGCGCCGTTCCGTCACGTCGCGCACGAAGGCGCGGGAATGGACCAGACCGCCCCTCTCTTGATCGATCAAAGCCGTGGCATGAATCTCCACATCGATGGGATGGCCGTCTTTCGCCAGAAACACCGTCTCCATCGAACTGCGCCCCTGGGCCACCAATCGCTCCAGATACTGCAAGACGAGCGATTCCTGCCCGCGCGGCACCAGGTCCCACAGCTTCATCTCCAACATCTCATCCAGCGTATACTTCAGTTTATCCAGCCCTGTCTTGTTCACATGGACGAAACAGCCGCTCCGGTTCAATTGGCAGATCATCTCCGGCGAATGTTCGATCAAATCGCGGTACTTTTCCTCCAGCCGATGCACATCCTCCATCCGCTGCTCGATCTGCCCGAACGACCGCTGGAGATTGGTGGCCATCTGATTGAACGCCTCGGCGAGGCCTTCGATTTCGTCGCCGGTCTTCAGGGCCAGCCGCCGGTCCAATCGTCCGCTTCCGATCTCCCGCACCCCGTCATGTAACAACTGAATCGGTCGGGCAATCCGACGGGCCACGACCATCCCGGTCCCCCACAACACGGCCAGGACGAGCAACCCGTAGAGCAACACCTTCGCCACCAGTTCGGCCAGCGGCGCATAGGTCTCCCGGGGATCCTGCCGCACCACGGTCACCCACTGTTTGCCTCCGAGACTTCCAGGCGCCAACCGCTCGCTGAATCGGACCGGCGCAAATCCGATCAAGGCCTGCTGGCCTCCATGCGAATCGTCCGCCACGACGGACCACCCGGCTTTCAGCCCGCCGAGGGCGCCGATGAACTCTGGCTTGATCGAATGTTCCTCCGGGGCCAGGACCGGACAAATCACCAGGCCTCCATCGGAGCTGAACAGCATCGCATGACCAGTCTCCCCGACCGTGACATCGGCAATGGCATGAAAAATCGTATCCCGGCGCAGCAACACCGTGACTGCGCCGATCGCCGACTCCTTCGCATCGTCCAGAATAGGGACTGCGACCATAATCACATGGGTCCCGAAACTGGGGTCGAACGCGATCTCGCTCACGTAGCCGCTGGGACCGGCCCCTGTCATCACCGCTTGCCACCAGGGCGTCTTGCCGTAAAAGTACTCCACTTGCGGGATGGAGCTCACCACCAGCGCGCCCTGCTGGTCGGTCACCAGAATCCCGACATAGTCGGACTTTCGGATATCGTGCCATCGGATGAGATAGTTGGTGACGATACGATTGATGAAGAGAGGAAACTCGCTGCGCTTGTCCCGCTGACGCCACCGCTGCTGCCAATCCTTGATCATCCCCTGGATGCTGTGCGCATCCTTCCCCTCGTACGTGCGATTGGATTCCGTAACGGCGGTGCGAAGAAACGGGGTGGTCGCGAGCTGCTGTGCCTCGTTCATCCCGCGACCGACCTGCATTTCAATACGACGAGCGGCTTCCACGGCGACTTCTTTGAAGTTCGCGCCGGTCATTTCGCGAAGCGCGCGCCGCTCTTCGACGTAGGTGAGGACAAGCAGAAGTGTCAGGGGCAGAAGGCCGACCAGCACGATCGCCGTGATGATCTTGTGCTGGAGACTGTGAGACCGACTCCAGAATGTCATGGGCATGCCAGCGAACCGCTGCTGCGACCGGATGGCCCGATCGCAGCCTCGTGTCTCTCCGCCAACGGCTGCAGACTAGCTCCGCTTCAAGAGCCGCCCGGACGCTCCGGGCCACAGCAGCAGCAACGGACTCGCGACGAAAATGGATGAATAGGTCCCGAAGATCACGCCCCACAACAGAGCGAGCGAGAAGTCATGCAAGACCTCTCCTCCGGCCAGCGTCAGAGGAATCAGCACCAACACGACGGTCAAACTCGTGACGATCGTGCGGCTCAAGACCTGGTTGACCGCATTGTTGATGATCGTCTCCTCGCTGTCCCGCCTCCGCATCCGGAGATTTTCTCTGATCCGGTCGAACACGACGACCGTGTCGGTCATCGAGTAGCCGGCCAAGGTCAGCAGCGCGGTCACCACCAGCAAGGTGATCTCTTTATCTAAAAGGTAAAAGGCGCCCAGCACTGCCAGCACATCGTGAAAGGTCGCCAAGGCCGCAGCGATGCCGAAGCGAAACTCAAATCGCCCCGCCACATAGAGGATGATCCCGACAAAGGAAATAAGAATCGCAATGAGGGCGTCCTCTTGCAGCTTCTTCCCGATGGTCGGCCCGATCTCCGTACTGGAATCGACCACGAAATGGTTCGAAGGAAACTCCTTCGTAAAGACCGCCACGACCCGTTCGGCCACCTTTTCTTCGATGGTCGTCGAGGCCTTCAGGCGAATCAGGAGTTTGTTCTCCTGCCCGAATTCTTGGAGTTCGGCGTTGCCCAGGCCATTCGCCTCCAAGATTTTCCTGGCTTCGTCGATCCGGATCGCTTGGTCGAACTTCAGCTGCACCGCGGTCCCGCCCGCGAAATCGATGCCGAGGTTTGCCGACCCTCGGCTAATCTGCACGACTGCCACCAGCCCCAGCATCACCATGATGCCGGAAAACAGAAAGGCCCAGCGGCGCTTTCCCATGAAATCGATATTGGTTTTTCCGAGAATCTCTAACATGCCGGCTCCTTCGGACTAGATGCTTAACTGTTCGACTTTGTGTCGTTGATTCATAAGGTCGAAGATGACCTTGGTGCCCACCAGGGCCGTAAAGAGATTGATCCCGATGCCAAGGCACAAGGTCACGGCAAACCCTTTGATCGGCCCCGTCCCGAAGAGGAACAGCGCCACCCCCGTGATCAGCGTCGTCACGTGCGAGTCGACGATCGTCAACAGCGCCTTCTCATAGCCTCCGTCGACAGCCAGCCGAACCGCTTTCCCCGCTCGCAGCTCTTCACGAATGCGCTCGAAGATCAGGACGTTCGAATCGACGCCCATCCCGATCGTGAGCACGATGCCGGCGATCCCCGGCAGGGTCAGGGTCGCGTTCAGCGCCGAGAGCGCCCCCATCAAACAAAGGAGGTTCAATGCCAGCGCAAAGTCGGCAATCACCCCGGACGTCCGATAATAGACCATCATAAACAGCACCACCAGCGCGCCGGCAAACAACGTGGCCTGCACGCCCTTGTCGATCGAGTCTTTCCCCAGCGACGGTCCGACCGTGAGATCTTGAATGATCTTCAGCGGAGCCGGCAAGGCGCCGGCCCGAAGGACGATCGCCAAATCGCTCGCCTCTTGCATCGAGAAGGTTCCGGTGATTTGCGCGCGGCCCCCGGTAATGCGCTCCTGAATCACCGGCGCCGAGTAGATCGTGTTGTCCAGCACGACGGCCATGCGCTTCTTGACGTTGTCGCCCGTGATCCGATCGAACTCCCGGCCGCCCTTGGCGTCGAAGGTGATCGACACGTAGGGATCGTTGAATTGGCCGATCGAGACCCGCGCATCGCTCAACACATCGCCGGTCAACATCACCCGCTTTTTCACGAGATAGGGAATCCGATATTCGCGGCCAGTGTCTTTGTCGACCGCCCGTTCGAACAGGATCTGGTCGCCGACCGGCAACTTCGCCTCGGCCTGCCTCAGCACCTCCGCCTCTTTCTCTTTCGGGATGCGGGCGGGGAGATCCATCTTCACCTGGTTGTCTTCGTCCAGCAGCTTAAATTCAAGCAACGCCGTCTCTTTGATCAGATCCTTGGCGCGCTTGGGCTCTTTGACGCCGGGCAGCTGCACGACGATCTGCTTCAGCCCCTGCCGCTGCACCATCGGTTCCGCCACGCCAAACTGGTCGATGCGGTTCCGGATCGTTTCCAGCGCCTGGTTGATCGCGGAATCCTTGATGCGCTTGATCTCCAGCTCCCGCAGCTCCCACACCAGCATGTTGGCCGATCCGGCAGACTCCGTCTCAAGGAACGTCGGATAGTCCTCGATCATTTTCTGGATCTGCGCCTTGAGCTCGGCATTTTGGAATTGGATCGTCACCTGAGTCGGGCCTGTTCGCGTCACAGACTCGACGGGGATTTTCTTATCCACCAACAAATCTTGGAGGGATACGACCGATCGATCCACGGCAATCTCGACCGCGCGATCTTCGTCCACTTCCATGACGAGATGAATCCCGCCCTGGAGGTCCAATCCCAGCGTAATGCCTTTGTTGGGCATTACCGCCTTCAGCCAGGCGGGCAACGCCTGGTAGAACGGCTGATAGGAGGGAATGAAGAAGATCACCGACAGCACCACCACCAGCGCCAATACTATTAACCGCCCACCCACTTTTTTCATGTTGTCTGTAACCCCTTTGTCACTCGCGGTCTACGAGTCCTTGTCCTTGTCCTCATCGTCGGCGCGTAATCGCGCAATATGTTCCCTCTGAATCCGGATCTTCGCGCTGTCGGCGATCTGCAGCGTCACGGTCTCTTTCCCGAGATTCGTGACCGTGCCCCAGATGCCGGATCCCGTGATCACCTTATCGCCCTTCTTCAAGGCCTCCAGCAAGGCCTTCTGCTGTTTCTGGCGTTTTTGCTGCGGCAGAATGAGCAGGAAATAGAAAATGACGAAAATCAGCACGAACGGCACGAGGGACAAGAGCGTCCCGGAGCTCGACCCAGAACTCCCGCCACCGATTCCTTGAGCCCATGCGACCGATTGCATTACCATACGAACCTATCCCTTCTCCTCACAGTTAATCTGCCGCGTTTCGCCGATGGTCCTCGGCCTCCGCTGCGGCAGTCAGGTCGCGGGACCGATAAAACTCTTCTCGGAACGACCGCAGGCTGCCCTGCGCGATCGCCGAACGGACCCGCCTCATGAGATCGGCAAAATACCACAAATTGTGGATCGTATTCAGTCTCGACGACAGCATCTCTTTCACCTGATAGAGATGATGGAGATAGGCCCGCGAATAGCGCGCACAGACTGGACAGCCGCAGGCCGGGTCGATCGGCTGCTCATCCCGCACATACCTCGCTTGCTTGATCACCACCCGCCCGAAACTCGTAAAGAGCGAGCCGGTCCGTCCATGGCGCGAGGGGACGACGCAATCGAAGAGATCGATCCCTCTGGCCACGCCTTCGATCAAATCCTCCGGCATCCCCACACCCATCAAATACCGTGGCTTCGACACCGGCAGTTCCGGCACGGTCACATCCAGCATGGCATACATCTCGGGCTTCGACTCTCCCACCGAAAGCCCTCCGACCGCATAACCCTCGAAACCGAGCCCCACAAGGTCGCGCGCCGACGTCACGCGGAGATCCTGATCCAAGCCGCCTTGCACAATTCCGAAGAGGGCTTGGTCCGTGCGGCGACGACTATCCTGACAACGTTTGGCCCAGAGGGTGGTCCGGCGCACCGCATCGCGCACCACGTCCTTTTCAGCCGGCAAAGCCACGCAATGATCGAAGGCCATCATGATATCGGCCCCCAGCGCTTCTTCAATCTCAATGGCCGTCTCCGGCGTGATGAAATGCGCAGACCCGTCGAGATGGGACTGAAAGCTCACCCCATCGTCCGTCACCTTACACAGTTTCGCAAGACTGAAAATCTGAAATCCACCGCTGTCCGTCAGAATCGCGCCAGGCCAACCGGTGAACCGATGCAACCCGCCCATCTCAGCCACGACCTTGTGCCCGGGCCGCAGATACAGGTGGTAGGCGTTGTTCAGCATGAGCCCGAATCCGAGCTTCTCCAGGTCGGCCGGATCGATGCCCTTCACCGGCCCCAACGTGCCAACCGGCATAAAGGCCGGCGTGTCGATCGCGCCGTGGGCGGTGCTGAGTCTCCCCAGTCGCGCACTCGTCTCACGATCTGCCTGCTGCACGGAAAAGTCCACAATCCCTCTTGCTCCCTACATCTGATCCGGTGCAGAAATTCCGAGCACAGCGAGTCCGTTCTTCAACACCTGCTGGATGCCTCGCATCAACGCCAATCTCGCCGCAGTCCGTTCCGGGGACAACACCTCTTTCGGCAGCCCCTCCCCTGGAACCAATCCCTCCGGCGTGACCGCCAACAGATCGCGATCCGCCGCGGGAGGCAAAACTCTGTGCTTGTTATAGAACGTATGGAGCAGCCCGGCCAATTGCTGCAGGTAATAGGTCATCCGGTGAGGCTGATACTCCATCGCGCTGCCCTGTAAGACAGAGGGATAGGCGGAGAGCTTGCGAATCAGCCCCAACTCGTCCGGGTCCGTCAAGACGGTGAGATCCGCCTCGCTCGGCAGGGGGCAGACGATGCCTCTGGAAGCCGCAACGCGCCAGAGGCTGGAGATCCTGGCATGGGCATATTGCACATAGTAGACGGGATTATCGGAAGACCGCTGCTTGGCCAGCTCCAAATCAAAGTCGAGATGCGAATTGGAATCACGCATGAGGAAAAAGAACTTGGCCGCGTCGGCCCCGACTTCATCGATGACTTCCCGCATCGTGATGAACTCGCCGGCCCGCTTCGACATTTCCACTTTTTTCCCGCCGCGCAACAGATTCACCATCTGGACCAGCACGACCTGGAGGCGATCTTTCGGATGGCCATAAGCCTGCACCACCGCTTGCATGCGGGGAATATAGCCATGGTGATCCGCGCCCCAGACGTCGATGAGCAGATCGTATCCGCGCCGCAATTTGTCTTGATGGTAGGCAATGTCGGAGGCCAGGTAGGTATATTCGCCGTCCTGCTTCCGGACGACGCGATCCTTCTCGTCACCGAAGGCTGAAGACCGGAACCACCAGGCGCCTTCCTCTTCGAAGAGAAACTGCTGCGCTTTCAATTCATCCAAGACCCGCTGAACCGCCCCTGAATCCACGAGGGAGGCCTCGCTGAACCAGGACTCGAACTCGATCCCGAAGGATTTCAGATCCTCGCGAATCAGACCCAGCAGCTCCTGATAGGCAAACGTTCGGCAACGCGCCTCCACCTCTGTCGCCTCACGCCCGGCCAGCTCGGCCCCGAGCTGCTGCTTCACTCGCTCGGCCACGGCAGTGATGTAGGCCCCGTGATACCCCTCTGTCGGAAATTCGATCGGCCGATTCGAGAGTTCCTCGTACCGTGCGTAGACGGAAGTTCCCAGCAATTTCATCTGTCGGCCTGCGTCGTTGATATAGTATTCGCTCACGACGTCATACCCGATCGCCTTCAGCATATTCGCGACCGCCTGCCCGACCGCTGCGCCGCGCCCATGGCCCACATGCAACGGGCCGGTCGGATTCGCACTCACATATTCCACCAACACGCGACGTCGCTCCCCCACTTCGGCTCGCCCGTAGGCCGACCCTTTCAGCTCGATTTCCCTGAGCACTTCTTGCCAGATGGCAGGCTTGAGCGTGAGGTTGAGGAACCCGGGCCTGGCAATTTCGACCCGGTCGAAAAGTTGCTCGTCCTGAGAAAGATTGTCGATGATGATTTGGGCAATGTCGTGGGGCGCTCGTTGCTCTGAGGCAGCAAGAGACATGGCGACCGTTGAGGCGAGGTCTCCCCATTCAGGCCGTTTGGGAGCATCCAGACTCAGCTCGGGCCAGGCTTCCGTCTTCAGTTGGCCTTTTTTTTTGGCTCCATTGAGCGCTCCGAGGAGCGCACTGGTGACCTTTTCCTGCACGACTCCACTAGACAAAGAAAGCTCCTAAGTCCTTACCAATGAAAGGAAAAACGAACTGGTCACTCTAGCATACGGAATAGGCAGTGACAAGGCAGCCAGCAGGGCTTCTCTATCGAGATGCGGCCTCTCTAAGGTGAGCCAGACAGACTGCCTCAAGATGGGTCTGCGAGACCTTGAGACAAGGCTTTCCCTCACACCGACTGACATCGTTCCACGACTGGCAAAGACAGGGTGCGCCCTGCAGCACTGTGACCTTGGTTCCGCTGGGAGCCCAACGAGCCGGGTCGGTCGGCCCAAACAAAGCCACCGTCCGCACCCCTATCAGACCTGCCAGATGGGTGACGCCTGAGTCCTGCCCGACAAAAAGGCTCGCCTGGGCCAGCACCCCGGCCAGAGTGAGAAGATCCAGGCCCTTCAGGACGATCGGTGAGCTTACGCAAGACTGCATCAGCCGCTCGGCTGGCTCACGGTCTGCCGGTCCTTCCAGAATCACTGGGATCGCCCCGGAGGTCTGGATGGCGGCCACAACAGAGGCCAAGACCTCAGGCGCCACACATTTATGAGCGCTGCCACTCCCGGGATGAATGACGACGAGCAGCGATCCGACCGGGAATCCTGCATCGTTAAGACAGACTTGCCCAAGATGGAGAAGCGGCTCCGGCACCGTCAACAGGGCAGTCCCCCCGCCATCAGACGGCGCCTCCTGAATCGCTTCAAGAAACCGGTCACGTTGATGGATTGCCTGAATCGTGGGCGAGAAGGGAGACCGCACGACCGCCTCTCGAGCGCCGACCCTCCTGAGCCTCTCGCTCAAGGTCCCATCGCGATCCTCCATCCAGCCAATGGCAAGATCGCAGACCTCCAGCCAGGCCTGTAACTGCCTCCTGTCCGAGTCCACCCCGGCGAACAAGTCCGAACAGGCTCGTCCCTGCACAGAGGTCCACTCATCAATGATGCCACAGGCGAGAAGCAGCTGCGCGACCTGATCCTGCGCACAGAGCATCAGCCTATGGGTGGGGAAGCGGTTGCGCAACCGAATCATGGAGGGAACAGCCAAAAGCACATCGCCAAGGCTGCCGGGATGGATGATGACGATCGTTCGTGTCACGGCGGCGCTATACGGGCTTGGGTGGAGGCAACTGAGACAGCAGTGACCGTGCCACCTCCAGGTCTGCTGGAGTATTCACGTTCTGGAAGGAACGTCCGGAAGGGTCGATAGCCCGGAGATCATCCTCAGTCACATAGCGCACATGGAGAGACCGGTCCGATACCATCTCCTGGATCTTGAGCTGTCGCGCCTGAATCATCCGTTCAACGACAGGCAAACATCGCTTGCTATACAAGGCATGCATCGGATGCATGCGGGAGGCAAGCTTCGCCATCACGATGTCAGCGTTGGCTCGCCGGCTCGTGAATTGGGCAATGACTGCCGGATCGAGAAACGGCATGTCGCAGGCCACGACAAATATATAGGGCGTGGTGGCCTGCATTAGCCCCGTGTAGAGCCCACCGAGGCTGCCGCAATCAGGGACCAGGTCGCGCACCACGTGCGCTTCGACGTCGAGCGGAGGGCTGTCCTGCGCAATGACCACCAGGACATCCTGAAAGACTGAGCGGAGCACTGCCAGCCCTCGCTCAAGGAGGGTCTGTTCCCCCACAAGGAGATGCCGCTTATCCTCACCCATTCTCCGGCTTTTGCCCCCGGCGAGCAGAATGCCGGTTACATCGATCTCCATCGTGTCCTCAATGCAGCCGCGCCAAAAAGAAAGAGGGGGTGGGTTACCCCACCCCCTCATACTTCTTCAGACTCTCTCGTTCAAATGAACGTTAGAGGGTCTTTCCCTTCCGCTTGTTCGAGCGTCTGGTGAGAACCCAACCTTCCAGCAAGACCACCCCGAAGGCGATCACAACTGGGTAGATGTAGGCTTCGCGAGGCGTCGGCGGCTCCAGGAACGTGTAGTAGAAGGCCGACACGGCCATCTTCCGTCCTGCGTCACCGTTGTGGCCATCCCAGGCGAAGAACACGGTAGGAATGTACTGTCCCATTTCGAAGAAGGTATCTTCGTCGTAATCCTGATCCTTCTTGTTGCCCAACGGACGTTGAATGATCACCGTCCATCGGCCATCCTTCCACTCCGAGTGAAGGACTTTGATGTTCTCTTCGTACGTATCGCGTTCTGCGAAGTCCTTGTCCCAGCCCGTGCCCTCAAAGGCACGGAGGGAACCGTCGGCTTCCCACTTCACAATGTCGACTGGGTACTGTTCGTTGCTGCCGAACAAATACCGCGGCTTAATCGGGGCTGGAAGCTCTTTCCACTTCACAGCAGTTTCCATGGCGATCGCATCGTTGTAGACCGTGTAGTTGTTCTGATGCGCGGCGATTGAACCCTCTTCGCCCGTCTTCGGGTCCTGTTCCTTCACATCGATGTTGACCTCGGTCGGAGCCCAAGGCAACTTCCCTGTGGCGACGCTCTTCGTCCGGTCGTCCCACTGGAACATGAACACGACATGCTTGTCGTTATAGAGCGACTTCACCCAGATATCGTCGATCCGGTTCACGAAATTTCTTGGCTTATGGGTGATCTGCCCGCCCATCGCGACATACCGGCGAGCCCGGTTCTTCCACAGTTCATGCTCTGGATCAGCAGGAATCTCTCCTTCGACCACCCCTGAGGACACCACGAAATTGATCTTCGGCTTGTCCGCCAACGGGTCGATGGCGAGAGGCGTACCGTCAGCTTCGCGCTCACACAGCGAGTTCACGAAGTTGGCAATGTGCCACCGTTCTTCAACCGTGCTGTTGTCAGCAAACGAGGGCATCGGGGTCCCGTTGATTCCGGTCGAAAACGTCCGGAAAATGTTCTTGACGTTATAGGGATCTTGCCGGCTGCCTCTGAAGTTCCAGCACTTGTGCCAGTCAGCAGGCTGGATCGAGAAGCCCCAGTCGTCCTTCAGATTGAACGCGTTGCCGTCGCCACGGCCATCCGTGCCGTGACACTCGACGCACTTCTTCTCTTTAACGAGCTCCGCGCCCTTTTTCACGCTCTCCTCTGTCGCAGGAATCGGCTTCAGATCGTCCAGCTGCAACACAGTCTGAGCTTCGGACTGCTTGTCGGTAAACTTCCGGTCCTTCACCAGCTGGGTGGTGACGAAAGACAGTACTTGGAGTCGTTGCTCTTCCGTCAGGATGCCTTCCCAGGATGGCATGGCAGAACCCGGGAGACCGTGAGTCACGGTCTCAAACAGGTCATTCTGGCCAGGGACAGGCTTCTTGGCATCGAACAACGGCAACTCACCGCTGGCCGTGCGCCGAATCTTGAACGTCCCCTGGTTGAAGTTGCGGGGACGAGGCCAGAGACGATCGGCGCCTGGGCCATCGCCCGCGCCATCGACTCCGTGACACCACACGCACTTGGTGAAGTAGACCCGCTTTCCTGCTTCGATCATATCGGCAGCAGGCTCAGGCGCTAATTCGCCTTTCTTGAAGCCCTCAGGAAGGGCCTCGTCGGCAAACGCTAGGCTCCCGGTGCTTCCGGCGACCAGGATGACTCCAAAGGCAGCTGTGAGGAGCATTCCTGCCTTCAGACTAAACGAATTCTTCATGGTTTCCCTCATGTCGTAAATCCAGGTTGGCTGTCAATTCCCGTGAACGATTAGTCCCAGGTCCGGGGATAATACCCCGTGTGCCAATATTCGAACAAAATCACTTTCCAGATTTCATCTACCGTCAGGTGCTGTTCCCACGGTGGCATCACGGAGGCCCAGGGGAACCCTTCGTTCGGCAACCCGATTCCACCCTTGGCTACGCGCCAGAAAATGAACGTTTCCTGTAATTGTGCAATCGTTCCCGGATCCGTAAAGTTTGCCGGAATCGGGTTGAACGCGAAGGCATGGAGACCACGTCCGTTCAGGTTATCGCCGTGGCAGAAATGGCAATTCTGAAAGAAGATCTCTCCGCCCTCACGCACATACTTGAGGTACCCTTGCGCATCCTTATCCCAGGGGTTGGCATTCGGTTTCATCAACCGGCCCATACCCTGCTCCACAATATTCGCGTTGCTGTACTCTTGATCGAACTTGCCTTCAAGGTTCACGCGATAAGGATTCTGCGACGTTTGCAGCGTGTAGGTCTTTCCATGCACCTTCGTGCTGGCTGGCGGCGCAGGATGCACCGTCCTCAACTCGATCGGCTCCTCTGATTTCGGGACCATCGCGTTGTAGGAGAAGCCGCCGATCAGAATCGGCAACAGGACCAGATAGGCATACCGCAACAGCTTGTTCACCCCACTCTGGGCATCCAAGATGTTCATGATCGGCTGTTTGAACTTCTTCCAATCTTCCTCGTTCGCAGAGACCCACATAAAGACGGCGACGAGTGAGACCGTCCCGTACATGGCGCGAACACTGAAAGGAATCGGCGGGTAGACGCGGAACTTCAGGTACAGGAGGATGAAACACCAAAAGGCAATCCCCTGCCAGAAGCGAGGGAACGCCATTCCCATGGTGCCCAACATGTAGCTTAACCCTGTAAACCCCGCCACAAACAGCGTGAGTTCAAAGAGCACTTGCATGGGCATGTAGCCTTCGACCAGGCGCACGGTATTTGACGGAACGATATCCAGAATCATTCCGGCAAGCAGGAGTATTCCAATTGCTCCTATGAGTGCCCCGACTGACATTAATGCTTTCATCGGCGAACTCCCTTTGCTCAACAAAAGAGGTAGACAGACAAGATTATGAAATCTTCGGCGGCGGCGATCCCGCCTTCACCTGAGACAGATAATCGACGATCTTTTTCAACGCCCCGGCGCTGAGCTTCTGCCCGAACACCTTCGGCATCGTATTATCCGGGAATGGCTTCACCACATAGGCGCTCGGTGACACGATCGACTCCATGATGTAGTCCGGAACGGTCTTTGCGCCGCCCTTATAGTCCGCACTCTTGATGCGAAGCGGGGCATTCGTCCCCTCTTCGAGCTTCGGACCGATGGTGCCGACCGCGCCCGGGATGCCGGGGATCGTGTGGCAGGCTACGCACTGGGCCTTTGCAAAAATCTGATCGACCGGCTCCGTGCCGTCCGCCATCAAAGCGCTGGGTGCCCCAGCTGCCTTATCGTCCTGCTGCTTTGGCCGATCCGCCTCTGGAACAAACTTTTCATACGACTTGATGATCTCTTCGTATGTCGGAGCATCGCGTCCTTCGCGGATATACAACCAGGTGTCCACGGCGGCCAACTCCGGGAGACTCAACGAGATCGGAGGCTTGTGGATGGCAGGCATCGGGCTCTCTTTATCGTTCGTGCCCTTGACGCCATACCCTGCAACGACGTAACAGCTCGGGCAGGAATGGGATTCAGCGATATACTCCTGGCCATTCTCTGCAGTCCCAGCCCCAGGAAAGGACTCCTTCTGCGCATATTCTCTGGCCAGCGGCTTGCCCTTGCTGTACTTCGGATCCTCTAAGCGCTCTTTGCCCGCACGCTCAGGAAGGCCGTCAAGGTTTGGGGCGCGCTCGCCCAACATACCCTTGTGGAACGCGTGGCAGAGCGGACACTGCCCTTTTCCGATTGCGCCCTGCACCTTGTTTTGCCCGATGCCGCCGAAGATGATCTTTTCGCCTTCGTCGGCCAGCTGCTGCGCCGTCATCGACTCAAACTGAATCTTTTCTTCTTTGGGGGGAAAGCCGCCTTCAACCTGCGGCAGCCAATTCCCATATCCTGACAGGCCAGCGGCGACAAAGAACATGAAGCCACCGATCTTCAGCAACGCAGCCTGGTTAGGGAAATAAATTCCCATCATGAAACACATGGCGGTGATGAGCACCAGCGAAACCGGCAACATCCGGTTCGCGTCGTAAAAGCTCGTCTTGTAGTGCGCGATTGCCAACAACAACATGAACGCGCCAATCATGCCAATAAAGAGCTTGAACGTCGCGCGTTTCTTTGCAGCGGGATCGCTGATAGTTACCAGGGAATACACGAAGAGACTCGCGAGAAGCGCGAGCAGCGGCCACCCTATTGAGATCGCTTCATTTATCAGATCGCCCACGGTTTTATCCTCCTGAGGTTCGGGTAGGAGGAAGGCACGCACACCGCGCCCCCTCTCCCCCCAACCAAGATCCTAACGATGATTAGTGGCCCCCAGCTGGCTGCGGTGCGCCGCCTGGAACCCCTGCCTTCGCTTCAACTGGCGCCTTCTTTATCCCGAGGCTGCCGAGCCAGAAGACAAAGAGGATGCTGATCCAGAAGAACAACACATTAAAGGAAATCATGTTCGCCGCGAATCCCACCGTATGGGTATAGGCCCAGGGAGAGTTATCGCGCATGATCTCATTCACGTGCCAGAACAACCGAACCGATGAGCGAATGTAGCCCATCAACCCCATCATCCAGGTAAAGGCCGTCGCGAGCATGATCAAGGCATACTGTGATCGAGCGGAAATCTTGCCCCACTCGATGGGCCCCATCTGCTTGGCGCCCTTCATCATGAAGCTGTTGAGCGCAAACATGAAGAAGAGGCAGGACAAGGTCGTCGCCACCTGAGGCACCGACAAACCGACCCGCACGTTGGCTGGAATGTAATAGCCGAGGACCGCGAGCCCGATAATATTGAAATAGGCGCAACCGAAGAAGATGCCCATGAAAATATTGCCGAACTTCGACCAGGATACCGTCGAGACCTTATTGCCTCGCATGTACCAGACGAAGCTGAGAATGGTGGTGGTGATAATGACGTTGATACCACCATTCTTGGCCGACATGACGCCATAGTTACCCAGCACCGGGTGCTGCTGCCCGCCCATCGCCTTGAGCTCAGCGGGAGTCATGACGATCGTGTGGGGGGTAATGAACACCAGGTAGCCGCAACAAAGCACGAACACGAGATACTTAATGTACCGTTGATACTTCTCCGCACCGCGCATCCGACCGAGCGCCTGCCAGAGATAGTAATTGGTGCTCAAGAAGAGAATACCGATCATGGTGGCTTGAATGATGAAGAGCCAGGCCAAGAGACCGCCCATGAGCGTAATGCCCATCTGCTGACGATAGGCATACACTTCGCGCATCAGCCAATAACCGGCGAATGGCAAGGGGATCAAGAAAGCCACGCCGAGCGCCATGGCGATATACCCCATCCAATCGTAGTGGGCGCGGTCTTCATCCGTCTTGGACGCCAGGAACTTATAGGCCGCGTAGGCCGCCACGACACCGCCGCCGAACGCCATGTTACCCAAAATGCGGTGCACATTGAGCGGGTTCCAGAGTGCGGTATGGATGACGTGCCAGATGTTCCCCAGGTACCGGCCCTGTTCATCGACGCCGGCAGGCGACATCATGAAGCCGATCCAGGAGTTCGCCAGGAACATGAGCAGGGTGCCGATCACGTTCAAGATCACGGACAGGCTCAAGTGAATCCACTTGAGGAACCCTTCCCGCATCTTGTCCCAGCCGTAATAATAGATGTAGAGGGTGCCGCTCTCCGCCACAAACATCAATGCATAGATATGCATGACCGGGCGGAAGATGCTAGAGAGATAGCCGAAGAATGCAGGATAGAGCGTCAGGAAGGTGAAGATCAGGATACCGCCCAGGATGGCGGTCAGCGAATAGGCCGTCAAACTGATCTTGATGAAGTCATAGGCGAGCTGGTCATACCGCTTCGCCATCGCCTTATCCTTCGTCACCACCCCCATGAACTCAATGACCATGCAGAAAATCGGAACCGCGAGCACGAAACTTCCGTAATAGAGGTGCTGCTGATTCGCAAACCAGAGCAACACGCGGCTCTCGAAATTGTACCGAGGATAATCCCGAGGACCATCGACAGTCTTCGGCGCAGGGGCACCGGCCACGATACCTTCCGTCTTATAATAGACGTCTCTCCCCTTCTCAACCTTCGCCTCACCATCCTTCTTCACCGCATCGGGCGCATCGGTGCCCATAGCCAGTGACGGAAGCGATACGGCGATGGGGAGCAGGAGAAGGCCAATCATCGCGCACAGCGCCATGATTGAGAACAACTTCTTCCCGGCTACTAAACCCATGGGATACCTCCTTAATGCATTCCGAAAAAGACTCATCGCGATCCCTGCAAACTCAACTCAACGCAGAACGACCCCCAAGGCCTACTTCCGGAACAGATACCAGAAGTCCAGTCCCTGCGAATCCATCAAGAAATGGTCAACCGCTGTGAAATAGGCAACGCAAATCACCAGCGACACGATCACATACACAATTGTCTGGCCCATCAGACGCCCTCCCTCACAACTTGCAGACGTTCAAAAAATCACAGCAAGACAGCGGCCCGCACTTAGCAGGGGCACTGAATTCCTGCGAACCAATAGAAAAACCACAGCCCAACCGCACAAGTGATGTAGAAAATCATTCGACCGACTTTGACCTTAAACTCGCTATCCACCGTTGCCGTTGCCATCGTATCTCCTTCTCCTGATGGGGGAAAATAACTACCTGGGTCGTATCAGCGAATTTCTTGACACACAGACGCCCGTAATGTTATTCAAAATTCTTTGCCGTTCACGAAAAATCAGGGGAAAATCGATGATTAAGAACTCAAAAGTGTTCGACATTATAGTTTTGGCCGGAATGGTTGTCAATATAATTTTGGCCGTGTTTCTCATTCTCTACTACTTTGATTTCTTGTAGATTTATCGGGGTTTCCCTCTTCAAATTCTCTCTCATTTTGCCCCCGAAACCGCGCAACGAAACCCGATCGTTTCATCGCGGAAGTCGGGAACCATTTTACTCCGACTGGTGATGCGAATATCGGCTCCCGTTGTCGCATAGCCCCCTCCTCGGAGCACCCGATAGGTACCGGAATCAGGCCCCTGAGGATTTTGTTCGGAAGCCTCAGCGAAATAACTTTCCGCGTACCAGTCGGCCACCCACTCCATCACATTGCCTGCTCCATCCATGACGCCGTAGGGGCTCTTATCGGTCAGGACGGCGCCGACAGCGGCGGCAACCTCATGGCCGTCCTGCACCCTGGCCCAATTCGCTCCATTGGGCTGCTCCACGTCACCCCAGGGCCAGAGACGGCCATCCGTCCCTCGCATCGCCTTCTCCCATTCCGCCTCAGTGGGAAGCCGCCGTCCCTTCCACTGGCAATAGGCCTCCGCATCTTCCCATGACACATAGACCACGGGCTGATTGAGGCTGCGCATCTTGCTCATGTTCTTGGCGTAGCGGGAGGGGGGGCCGGACTTACGATGGCCGGTCGCCTCCACAAATTGCTGATACTGAAAGTTGGTCACTTCATACCGATCGATCGCAAAGGCATCGAGCAGCAACATGCGCTGCGGCCGTTCATCAAATCCGTCATGATCGGTCCCACGGATAAAGGGGCCAGCCGGGATCGAAACCAGTTCTTCCTGGACCGGCTCTTCGCGAGCAACCTGAGCAGGATCGGCCGGCTCCAACGGAGCCACATCTGTAGAGTCGTTTGGAGAATCTTCAAACGGCGTCAAGGTGGTGCCGCGGATGATCCCCATAATAGGGAGCGCAGCAAAGGCGAGGACGGCAAGAAGAAACAGGACCTTGAATTTAGTTTCGAGCATGTCTGTTATGGCGCCGCGGGGCTGTCTCCAACCTCCATATCGCTGGCACAACGGAACCCGATCGTAATGTCCGCCCGCCAATGTTTCGCGGCGAATCGCTTGGAGAGCCGCGCATTATGCTCGGTCTCCCGCCAGGACCCTCCCCGCACGACCTTCAAATCCTCTGCAGCCTCAGCCCCCTTCGGATCACGGTAGGGCGCTTTCTGGTAGTAGTGCTCGTCATACGAATCCGCAACCCATTCCGCGACATTCCCGGTCATGTCATAGATGCCATAGGGACTTCGCCCGGACTCGAACGATCCGGGAGGCGCGAGATACCGATACCCATCTTCACTTCCGTCCACATTGGCATTGGCGCGGCCGCTGATAAAGGTATCGCCCCAGGCATACCTCCTCTTCCCCTCGCCGCGGCCGGCCTTTTCCCATTCTGCTTCCGTGGGAAGGCGCTTGCCCGCCCACTTGCAATAGGCCCCCGCCTCGTCCCAGGTGACGCTCATCGCCGCAAACTCCGGCTTTAGCAGCTTGGATTGATCGTCTTCAAACACTTCGATCTTGGGCAGCGGCCGCTTCGTCATTTTGGCAAACCGGGCATATTCCTCTTGCGAGACCTCTTTCTTGTCGAGGTAGAAGGCCTTGAGAAACACTTGCCGCTCCGGCGCTTCGTCCGGGTCCCCATCCTTGCTGCCCATGATGAAGGGCCCTTCAGGGATCTGCACCATCTCGCGGCCCTCGTCGCCGATCTTCGTTTTATACATGGAGTAATCCTGCGACGGGACGCTGCTCGGCGCAGAACGAGCCTCGGTCTTGATCGAGAGGACCAATTCTTTCATCTTCTTCGCCTTGTACGACTCATTGACCAGCAAGCCGATCAGCAGGAAGAACGACGCAAAGACAAAAATGATCGAGCCGATGAGGACCTTCTTATTTTCCATCGCGTCTCAGGCTCCTTCAATTGTGCGTGACACGGAGGAATCCGCCGACTCAGATGCGGCCTTCTTGGCCGCGCGCATATCCAGCAACATCGAAATCTGCACCCCGAGAAATCCGCCCATAGCAGCGCCGGCCCCGGCGCCCACGGATATTCGCTCCGGCCCGGCAATGAACCAGGCCAACAGTCCGCCCAGCACTGTGCCCACCAAAATACTCGCTAGAAAACGTCGTCCACCCATAAAGCCGATGACCCCGCCAAGCAGGAGCCCTGCCCCGCTCGCAACCGGCAGGATGCCGCCGCCCATGATGACCCCGATCAGCGTCCCGACGGTTCCCATCACGGCCACGCCGAACAGGATATCGGGCACTTTCATCGACCAATCTTGCTCCGTACCGGATTCGGCCATGCTAACTACACTCCAATGCTCTAGTGCCCTGCGCTAGCCACCAGCGAACCGAAATCGATTTCGACGCCAGGCCCGGCAATAATCGAAATACCCCAAGCCTTGGCAGCCGGCTCATGCTTGTGAATCCGCTTGAAGTCTTCATAGACGTTGACCCGCTCTTCAATCCATTGCCCGACATCCTTGGTGCCGCTCTGGACTACGATCTCCGCGCCGCTAAACATGCCCCCCTCGCTCAGTACCCCCTCAGGCTTGGTGGCGCTCCAGATATACTTCGTGAAGACGGGGATGAACATCAAATCCGTATCCAGCGAGGCATAGATCGCCGCGATCGGCTCCGTTCCCGCCGCGGCCTTATTCAACCGCCAGCGCCAGGTGAGGACAGGAAAGGCCTTCGGGTCCCAATCGATCTTCTTTTTCTTGATCCGCTGCCCCGCATCCTTCGCCGCCAGAAAACTCACGCCGTTTTCAGTCTGAATCTTATAGGCATCACGCCCCTTGGAATGGCTTCGTTGATTCTCATGGTCCCAATTCGAGGGGAACCCGTCCGTTTCTTTCGCCTGGAAATCCTCCAAGACCAAGGATTGGTTTTGCGCCGAGACCGCGCCCTGCATCATGAAACTTCCACAGAGCACCAGCCAGACTGCGAGATATCTCTGGATCATCACCCCTCGATTCATACTCCAACCCTTTCGCTGTTCAGGCCTCTTGCGACGATGACGGAGCTAGGACCGGCGCAGCCCCCTCGGCCAACTCTTCCCCCATCACCGGCAACTGATCGCGCTGGCACATCCAGAAAAGCGCAAAGACCGCCCCCCAGAACACCACCATGTTGAGCGTCACCATCTTCGCTGCAAAGGCAAAGTCCGGCGTAAAGGCCCAGGGCGACACATCGGCCATCACCTCACTCACATGCCATGCCAACCGTCCGGAGGAACGAATATAGCCCATGAGACCCATGACCCACGAGAAGGCCGCAGCCAATCCGAAGAGGCCCACCATGCCCCTGACCGAAATCTTCCCCCATTGGACCGGTCCATGGACGAGCGCCCCCTTGAGCATCATACGATTGATCACCAGCCCGACCACCAGCACCGTCAACGTCGTCACAGCCTGCGGGGACGACAGTCCGACGCGGAGCTTCGCCGGCAAATAGAATCCATAGACCGAGAGGTAAATAATATTAATGGAACCGAGCAGGAACAGCGCCCCGATGAGGAAGTTCCCTTTCCTGACCCAGGATACGACCATCGTGCGATTGGCGCGTCGGTAGTAGATGAAACTCAGGGTGGTCACGAGAATCAAGATATTGACCGCGCCATTCTTGGCAGACATCACGCCGTAGTTGCCGACCACAGGATGCGACGAACCGCCCATCGCCTTCACTTCACTGCCCGACATCATGACGGTATGCGGCGTCAGCCAAATGAACAGGGCCAACATCAGCACCGCCAGCAACGACTGATAGTAAGGCTGATACCGTTCCCCTCCGCGAAGGCGCGCCATGCTCTGCCAGAGATAATAGTTCACCCCGAGAAACAAGGCACCGATCAAGAGGGCCTGCACCACGAAGAGCCAGGTAAGCAATCCGCCCATCATCGTCACACCCATGCTCTGGCTGAAGGCATAGACCGACCGCATCAACCAATAGCCGGCAAAGGGCATCGGCAAAAGCGCACAGACCGTGACAAACAAAAAGACGTACCCTACCCAATCGAAATAGGCGCGCTCTTCGTCCGTCTTACTCGTAAAGAAACGATAGCAGGCATAGGCCAGGACCACCGCGCCGCCGGACATGATATCGGCCAGGAATCGATGGACATTCAACGGATTCCAGAGGGCCGAATGGAGCAAATGCCATCCGTTCCCCAGAAACCGCCCCTGCGCATCGACGCCGGCCGGCGCCATCATGAAGGCAGACCAGGAATTCGCCAGGAACAGCAGGGCCGCCCCGAACAGATTGCTCAACACGCCGATCGAGGCATGCACCCACTTCAACGATGGCTCAGCCAACCGGTTCCAGCTGTAGTAATAGAGGATGAGCAGCAGCGATTCCCCGACAAACACGATCGCATACAGCGGCATAAAGGACTTGAACGTCCCGCCCATATACTTCATGAAGCTGGGATAGAACCAGATAAACATCCCCAGCATGAGGCTCCCGACCACCGCGGTCACAGACAGGGCAAGCAGCGCCACTTTGGCTAAATCCCGCGCGAGGCCATCATAGCGAAGGGCCAGCGACGGCTTTCTGCTGCTCAACCCCAGGAACTCCAGCAGGACACAGAAAATTGGCAGCGCAAGGACGAACCCACCGAAGTAGGTATGTTGCTGCGTGACGAACCAGACGAGCAATCGGCTGTCGAACGACCCGATGCGCGAATAGACGGTCTCTTGCGGAGAAGGGGCGGGAGGCCCCTGGGGAGTTCCAGGCGTCTTGAAATAGAGGTCGGTGCTCTCCTCAGCAAAAGCCGGGCCCTGAAGGCCCCAGCCAATCCACGCGGCGGCCAACACCACCAACAGGAGGAGAGAAACCCACACAACTCCGTATGTTCTCTTCTTCATACCCATAGACTACACCTTCGAACCGGCCGTCATAGAGACGCCCGCACCAGATGACTTGCCAAGGATTCCCATGACGAAGGGACAGCGGAGCAAGGCGCTCGACATCGTCTGCCCCTGCTGTTCTTCAACCTGCCGGCGAAACCCGAGATAGTAACAATACAGAGCCATCATGCCGGTCACGAATCCGCCACTAGCCATCGCATACGTAGTGGGAATGCCAGGCTGCCTCAAGAGGAACAGCACAAACCCAACCGCCACCAGATAGTAGGTCGCAACAAAGGCGAGTCCCGGCCACCACCAATATTTCAGCAATTCGCCCGCCTTCGTCTGGAACAGTCCTTGGGTCCATGACGAGTTGGGACGAAGCCCGCCAAAGTAGGCACAGAGAGAAACCAGCCCCCCCAACACCGATACAGAGGCCAACTGCACCAGGGCCGCTCCCTGGCTCGCCTCGACGAGGTGTCCCAGCGAGGCGCCCAATGCTCCAATGATGAGACCAACTGCAACCCAAGGCGCCAGTTCCATTGCATGGCTGCCGACCATCGTGCGGAGGGCCAGCCCATCGGGAAACGTCGGAAAGAGGCGGCCCAGGAGGGCCACTTTCCTCACATGCCCGATCTCAAAAGCATCGCGCGCCACTGCCGTACAGGAAATGATGATGGCCATCATGGCAGGCCCATCCGGATGCTGGAGATAGCCATAGCCGACGAGCCAGAGCAACGCCAGGACCAGCAGAGACAACTGAACCCCATAGACAAACCCGATCCAGCCTCCGAGCCAGAACAGCAAACGGCTCCTGTCCTCTCGAAGGATCGTACCCCAGACAGCGGCGCGACCGACGCGATAGGCAAGCAACGATGTGACCACCGCAACCAGGCCGCTGACCAGCAACAAGACGATCGGTTCCGACAGAGGCAAGAACAGCTTGGCCAGCCGATAGACCACGAAAGCCACCAGCCCCGGCACAAACATGACGATCCGCTTTTGCTTGCGCACAGAGTCTTCCGTAACGGCCAGACTGAGGCTGGGCAAGACTCGCAATGCCATTCGATGTAGCATAATTTGCTCGTTAGACGTGAACCGTGAAACGTGAAATGACGGAAAATCTTCTCGTGTTACGTTTCACGTCTTACCTTTTACGTCTTTTGTGCGGCCATTCCGAAATAACGCGCCTTCACTTCTTCCATCAAGGCGACGGTGATGCGTGTCTCGCCGCGATCTGCCACGGTCCGCTCCAGCTCAATGCGGGCCATGGCACGGACCGGCGCCGGCACCCGCTCCAAGCGACGCTCTGCTTCAGGCTCCCACTCGATACGTTCGCCAGTCCTTGGTCGAAGCAACGTGTCATAGGCAATCACACGCTCACCTCTGGTGCGCACATCCTGCTCCACCTCCGCACGGAATAACGGCGCAAGGTACGGAGGTATACGATCCAGCCGGTGCAGCGCGTCATCGGTCCACATCATCCGATCGACGAGCTCGCCGGTCTGACCGGCAGGGACATCGATGCCGACCTTCAAGCCGCAGCCGCGACATTCCGTTCGAATGAACCACTGGGGCGTCCCATCATCATAGGACCGTTCTTCAATCCCCTCTGTATGCATCCAGCGACCACAGCCGCAGGTCAGCATGACGGGGCCTCAGATCTCAGCACTTCTTGCGTCATCCGATCTTTCCCGGATACAAAAGATAGAGCATCGTATAGGTGGTGGTGCCGGTCACAAAGAGAACACAATAGACGATCATCGTGAACAGGCCAAGCGCCCGATGGCGGCGCGCGCCGTTCGGCCAAATCCGCTGGATCGTCATCTCGACCGAGAAGACAATGGCGATCAGCAGCAGCAAGCTCAGATAGACTTCGAATTTCCGCATGGAGAAACCGGCGGTCGCGACGCGAGAGAAGAACAAGAGCATCACCAGCGCGGTCAGGCTGCCGAAGACCAGCCCGACCTTCCTCCAGGTCGTCAGTAACAGCGCTTCCCTGAGCGATCTGGCCCCATCGACGACTTGTTGAGAGCGGAAACCCAGCACGATCATGTAAATCGCCATGATCAATCCGAGAATGACCAGCACAATGTGCAACGTGAGGACAGGGATGAAGACATAATCGTAGAGGGCCTGCGACCCGCCAAATCCTTCCTTCCCCTCAAAGGCCAGCACGCCCAATTGGCGGAATAAATAGTAGCTCATGAAGAAGGCCACCATGGCGATCATCCCGCCCAGCATCATCCAATGGTGGGCATCAGCCCGGCGTCTCCGCGCCTGGATCCAGCCAATCACGAAGAGCCCCGTAAAGAACGTCGCCATGAGCTGACTCATGTCCGCCCCGACCGTGGCATGGGTGCCAAAAAAACCAGGCTGTTTGAGCCATTCGATCATGAAATTCCTTGCTGTTCGTATCCCGTCACTCGTATTTCGTCGCTCGCACCCTGCGCTTCACGAGAGACGCTTCACGCTTCACGAGCTTTCACGCCCTGCACCGCCGCTGAGGGCTCCAACTCTGTCACGGTTGAAAAACCTGCGTCCTTCATCCACTGCATCGCATCTGTCGTCTTGTAGCAGCCGCCCCGTTCCGTGTTCACCAGAATATGGACCGCAAAGGCGGTGGTCCAGGCAGGACCGGTTCCTGCTTCGTTTAAGAATCGATCCTTGATGACCAACCGGCCGCCCGGCGCCAAATGGGCCAGCACCCTCTTCACCAATGCGGCATTCGTGGCAAAGTCTTGATAGTGCAGAATGTCGGACATCAAGGCCACATCGTAGGGTCCACCGAGTCCATCTTTATTGAAATCGCCTGGGAGCAGGCTAATCCTGGATTCCAAACCGGTCTCTTTCACCGTTCGTTCCGTCAGTCGGAGCGTCGCAGGCAAATCGAACACCGTCGCGGTCAGCTCCGGATAGGCCTGGCAAAAGGCAATCGCGTTGGTCCCGGCTCCGCCCCCCAAATCCAAGAGCCGAACCGGCCCGCTCAGCTGCAGCCGTTTGGCAAAATCAGGCCCACTCTGCTGCCCGATCCGATGGAGGACCGCTAGCACATTGGTGCCCAACTCAGGGTCTGTCTCGAAGACATGCCGGTCGACCGATCGCTGGCCCGTGCGAATCGTCTGCTCCAGCTTGCCCCAGTTGTCCCATTCCGCATCGTGCAGCAACAGGAGATGGCCGATATATTGGGACGAGTTGCGGACCAGATGCGTGGCAGCGGCGGTCGAATTTCCGTAAGAATCCCCGTTCTTATCCAATAGTCGCATCGCGACCAGAGCATTCAACAATAATCCCAAGGTCTGCTCATGCGCGCCCAGGCGACCAGCTACTTCCGGGAGAGTCTTCCGCTTCCCATCCAAAGCGGAAAACACATCCAGCCGGACGGCAGTCAATAGAATCTTGGTCTCCCAGTAGTACCCCAGCTGAAAGATTTCCGCGAGCGACAGTTCCCGTGACACAGGACCCCTTTCAAGCATTTTGAGCAGAAAACCCGGCATCTTACCCAGTTCAGAAAGTGAAAGGCAAGGTAAGGAACAAGGCCCTGCACCGCTAAAAACACGAGGGGCAGCGGATTACTCCGCTGCCCCTCGATTGCGGGTTGCCCCGCCGATACAAAACGTTGGCTTACTTAATTTCAGCCTTGAGCGTGGCCGGCCCGCCTTCGGTCACATCCACGTCAAATTCAACCTTCTTGCCCTTGGCTGCAAACGGATGCCAGGCCACAACTTTGTGCTTGCCGGCTGGCACGCCCTTGATCTCGAACGAGCCATCTTCCTTCGCCACGGCGAAGTAGGCATTCGATACCGGCAGGTAGAAGCCCTGCATGAACTCATGCTGGTCACACTGTAAACGATAGAAGCCATCCTTCTCTGCGCCGCCACGGAACACCACTGGCTTGTCGAGCTTGTCGCCCTTCTTGGCCAAACCGATGTTGAAACCGGTGGCCGAGCTGGAGCCCTTCACCACGAAGCTATGCGGATTGTGCAGCACGCCCTGGACCGACTTTGGGTCATCGGCATCGGCGTCATGGTTCTCAACCTTGAAGGACTTGTTGTTCACGACCACACCGGTGAACGGAAGGAACTCGCAGAACTCCGCCACGACTTCGGTACCCGTATAGGCATCAACAAAAGCCTTGTCTTCCAGATCGACCACGGCCACGACCGCGCCCTTGAGGCCGCCATCCTTGCTGACTTCAATGGTCTTGAAGAAGCGCTTGTCGCCATCCATCAAGGCCTTGTTGGGGTTCTTCACGCAAAACTTCGGGTTCGGGAACTTCGCGAAGGAAAACTCCTTCTGCTCAGACTTTCCAGCAAAGGTCACCTTGCCGGAAATGCTGCCGCCTGCAAACGCAGTGAAAGGCGCCGCGACAAACGCGACGGCTGCCACGCCCAATATGACTGACAACGCACTCTTCATATGACTGCCTCCTTGTGATGAACAACTAACCGCTGAATTAATACTCTCGTCCCCTTATCGTCTACCACCAACCATGAGGGGAACCGGGAACGTATTCCACCCTGGTGACTCGATCTCAATTGCAGTTCGCGTAAGCAGGACTCGTCTCAGAACGAGTCTGTATACAAAACTCTACCCCACCCTGTCAATCCGAAACAAGGGGGCGCCAATCGTACGCCAATTGCCTATTTCTTCAGTTGCAGCAGGTGCAAGAGGGCCCCTGCAGCGGTGGCCCGCACGGCATCGTTCGTGTCGTGCAGGGCTTCCTTCATGAGGGGAACCAGCTCACGGTCCCCCACATGACCAAGGGAACGAATAGCCACAATCTTGGGACCGGGAAGCGGATCAGCCGTCAAACTGGTCAGCAGGGCGATGGCATCGGACACGTTGGGCTTGGTCGCCTTCCCCAGGGCATAGGCGACGGACGCCCGCATCGCCGTATCGTTCTGCTGAGCCAGCGCTTGTGCAGTGGGCGCCACAGTCCGATAGGGTTGGCCCAGCTGAAGCAAGGCGGCAATTGCCGAGGCGCGGACCGTAAAACTGCCGTCGCCGAGCGACCTGGTGATGGCCGGTACCGATTCCGTCCCCCCCATATCCGCCAAGCTCCCGATCGCCGATTCGCGCACGCCGGGAATCGGATCTTTCAGGAGCTGCTCGATTTGTCCCCGCACCTCTTTTCGTCCGAGATGCCCAAGCCCGCGAGCGGCAGCGCCGCGAACGGAGGGCTGCTTGTAGGTTAACGACTCGATCATGATGGGGACGCCTCGCTGGTCGTTCAGGTCGACGATCGTGCGAATGGCATCGGCTCGATCCTCCGGATTCAGCGACTCTGCTGCCTGCTGCAATTGCGTCCAGGCCTCTTTCTTGCCAAGCCGGATCAAGGCGCTATAGGCCGCAATACGAACCGTGCTCAACTCGTCTTTCGTTGCCGCCTCAACGATCGGCAGCACGCTAAGGTCTCCCGTTTTGCCAAGCGCCTTCACGACCCGCGCTTTGACTAACCCTGCTTGATCCTCGATGGCCCCGCGCAGTTTCATCGATTTCCGACCGGCCTCGGATCGACCGAGCCCCTCGACCGCGAGCACCCGGACCGGCCCGGACCCGTCGCTCAAGCCATCCTCGAAATAGGGAATCGTCTCGTCCGAATCCACCTCTTTCAGCGCGGTATAGGCCGCTCCGCGCATTTGATCGCGCATGTCCTTCACCATGACGACGATGAATCCCATCGCCACCTCTCGCAGAAGAGGCAAGTCGTCTTGTTTCAGCGCGAGTTCCAGCTTGTCGTACTCACCGAGCGCATCTTTGGGATTCCCGAGCTTGAGGAACGAGCGGATCTTGAGACGGCGCACGTCCGGAGCGGCGGCCTGGTCCTTCTCCAACTTGGCCAACTGCTCCAGCGCCTGGGCATAGTCTTTCTTCTCGAAGGCCTCTTGCGCCGCCTTGGGCACAGATGCCGTTCCGGCATAGCCCGTTCCACTCCAAAGAGAAACGCAGGCCACCGCCACTGCGGCAAGCAGATTCACCCGGCACGAACGCCTGCACCTCATCACATCACCCATCGTCTCTCTACCCCCGTCCTCTCGGCGCAGTCGCCGTTATACGTTTCTTATATCCTGGTGGCTCGTCAAAATAGTAGGCAGGCTGAGGCGACAGTCTAAACCGTTCATACGCAAACGACCACTCCCGATCCCGGCTGACGAGCTTCAAGACCACGCCTGTCTCCAGATCCACCCATTCATAAAACCGCTCGACCCTGCCCTGGTAGTCTGTCTGAACCTCGAACAACTGGGCCGCACGACCGGCCGCCCTTGCATCACCGACCAGAATCCGCTCCCGCTCTCCCGGCAATGTCGGGCTAACCGGCAGCAAATCATCAGAGTCCAGCCCCGTCACCAATAGTTCTTTTTGCTGCGCCAGCAGATACCAGGTCTCCAATTTATCCAGCCGGATGATTTCGATGGCCGCATAACCCCGTTCGGTCCGAATGGCATACTTATATTCCAGCCGTAACCGATCCCCCTTCGCAAAGACTTGCGCCTGATAGTGCTTCCCCTTGACGGTCTTGATCAGCAAACCGGAGAACTCAACCGAAGGGATAACGACATCGTCAGCCGCCGCAGACCAAGGCAGGATCGCTTGGCAGCCCCACAGGACAAGCCAGAGACAGAACCCCCACCTCCAAGCCTTACCCTCTAGTCTAATAAACATGAACATTTAGCACACTGTGGAAAACTCTGTGGCCATGCGAGAGCTTCTCTACGCCGCATATGTAGCACAAGATAAAAATCTCACAGGATGCTCAAAATGTCCGTCCAGCAAGGCCGCAGCGGTCGACCGCTCACTTAGGGGTGAGTGGGATGATCCCAACTGCGCGCGTCCAACGAGGGGCGTCTGCGACCGCGCGTTGCGCGAGCACAGGGATCATCCCACCCACCCCCGCTCCCTTTTTCAGCATCCTGTCAATGCTGATGCTCGACGAGTGGCTGGATATCGACTGAGTAGCCCAGTGTGTCAGGGCCGAAACGGGGATTGTCCATCACTTTGAAGGCAGAACGGTTCCCCTTCGGAGCGAGGAGGGAAAGTTGCTCGACCAGTTTGCCATCCGGCTGGATCGTGACCATCTTGGTGACGCCAGGTCCGGTCTGAGGATGCCAGACCACCAGCTGATAGGTGCCGGGCGGGATCTGCTCGATCGCAAACTTGCCGTTCGAATCGGTCAGCGCATAGTAGGGACTATTCACCGCCATCGCCCAACTTTCCATATAGGCATGGAAACCGCATTGCATATAGAAGGTCCGCCGCCCTCGATTCAAATACATCGGCCCGACCAACGACTTGCCAGGCGCATGGCTGTGCAGCGCATGAAGATCGCCGCGATGGTGCTGCTGATTCATCACAAGGGGCGTATTGAACAACGTCCGCGCCCCTGCTTCCAGCGAGGTCTCATAGCCTTGGATATCGTGCATCACCGGATCCATGTTGATCACTTCCACCGCATGGCCGTTCCGCACGATGGTCATGAAGGGCGCGAACTGGCAATCTCTGGCTTCGATCAGGGGAACGGACAGCTCGAAGGGCTTGCCGGCTTCGACCCCTTCCAGAAAAACAATCGCGTCCTTCAGTTCATGTTGGGGTCCAACCACAAAATCATGGAGCAGCCGCCAGCCTCGACCGTTCGAGATTCGCCCACAATAGGCCGGGTCGGGAAAGGTAATGAGGTTGAACCCCTTCGGCTCCGGGACTGCGCCATCAAGACGGATCGTGCCTTCAATCGTCCCTCCATGCGGCACGTCGATCACATCGTAGGACCAGGCGACGGTCTCCAGGGACAGGAGGCAAAAAAGAATCGCCGCGCCATGACAAGCTGCTCGAATCATAGACTGGCTCACGAGACCCTCCTCCAGCGTGAAGAATGCCGGCATCGTACCAAAGGGCGCCACAAAAGAAAAAGGGGGAGGCCGTAGCCTCCCCCTTCCCCTGATTCGTCACCTCCTGCGATCGGCAGGACGGTCGATCTTACTTCGCTGAGACTGGGATGATCTGCATCGGTTGCTGAACCGATGCGCTCTTCATCCCGGCGCCCGCTCCATGCAACGGCAGCAGGCGAGTATCGCCGGATGGCAGCACCCGCACATAGCCCCACTGCCCGGACTGGGAGTACGGCAACCGCTGGTTGCTG
Source organism: Nitrospirota bacterium (assembly GCA_026387665.1). Taxonomy (NCBI): domain Bacteria; kingdom Pseudomonadati; phylum Nitrospirota; species Nitrospirota bacterium. Next base: position 165,909 of record JAPLLG010000008.1, on the reverse strand, counting down.
TACACATAGTCGCCCGGCAAACGGTAAGGACCGCCGGCCGAAGGCAGGAAGGCATCGAGGGTCTCCGAACCGGAGAACTCGACTACGCTGATCATGTCCGCGCCGCGCATGAAGGGCTCGATCGGCCACTCATGTTTCTCGACGCTGAACATGCCGTTCTGCTCATTGCTCGCTCCGATCACATGGATGCGCACCGGATCGCCGGCATGCGCTTCGATGAGCGGAGTGGACGGGTCTTCAGGCTTGTCCGCTTTGCAAGGCTGGAACATCTTGCCCAGCGAGCAACCCTGCTCCTCACGATACTTATACGGTTCCGACCGGTAGTTGACGCCGGTCAAGCCCGCGACATTCTGCACATACGGCATGAAACTCGTGCCGATGATGTTGTCTTCGTCCTGGAAGAACAAGGCCACGTCGCGATAGTTCGGACGCATCTCGTTCCCCGGCACCGAGCGATCGATGATCACATCGGCGGCCCAGGCGTTCTTGTTGCTGATATCGGCGCCAGTCCTGGCATCCCGGTACTTGGATCCCTTCGGACCGACGACCACCGCTCCGAACAACCCGTTGCGCGGGTTGACCATCACGTTGCCCCAGTCCCACACCAACGACGTCGTTTCCCCGTTGAACGGATCCGCGTAATAGGTGTAGGTCCGCTCGGCGCCAGGGACGATCGTCTGATCGCCCGGGTTGTTGCCGACGTTCATGCCCATCGAATCCTTCGGATCGAAAGCCAATCCGATGGCCGAGAAGGACGCCTTGCTCTCCTTCATCTTGTTCTTCAGATGCACTTTGACGCAATCGCCGACGTTCACGCGGAGCGTGAGCGGCATCGGTTGCGCACCGCTCGCCACCTTCGCGGCATCGTCTTCCAAGGCGTAGATCTTGGCCTCGGGGTTGCTGATCTGAATCTTCCGCTCGAAGTCCACTTCGATGGAGTCCGGCGCCTTCGCGTTGAACTTCATCGACGGATAATCCATGGCCACCACGTTGAAACTCTTCACCGGGGCGTCAGCCGGACAGACCGGCAAGGCCTTGGGGATTTCGCCCTTGATGGAGAACCCGGCCGGCAACTTCTTCAAGTCGGCCTGATCCTTGTCGTACACGCGGATGATGCCCCAGCCACCCTCGGAGAACTTCGAGGAACGGCCGTTGAAGTGGATGTAGTCACCCGCTTGCAACCGGGGTCCGCCGGCTTGCGGCACCACGAGGTCATAGCGCTCGGCAATGCCGACGTGCATCGAACTCTTCCGGTTCGCATCGCCTGCATAACGCTCGCTCAAGAACGTATGGCCGGACAGGGTCCAGGTCATCGTCTCGTTCATCAAGGTATGCAACAGCCGGAACACCATCGTGTCGCCGACATACGCCCTCAAGAGCGGCGTGTAGGGATCACCATGGATCTGGCTGTTGAAGGCCTGCGACACATCCGGGTTGGTCGCCAACCGCTGCGCGATCGGTGCCGCCCGGAAATTCAAACCGCTTCCCGTGGTATGGGTCCCACCGTTCAGGAAGGGCATCGGCGTCATATAGAGCTTATCCGGCATCATGAAGGACACGGTCTTCCCCGCTTCGAGCGCCACTTCAATCGGCTGCCCAGGAGGATTGCCCGCGGTCACGATGTTGACGGTGTGCGGCACGGTGTCGTGCAACTGCACCATCAATTCACGGAAGCTGTTGTTCACGCCATGGCCCACCGGCTCGACGGTACGGATGTCCGCGATCGGACCGCTCCGGATCATCTTCCCGGTCTTCGGATCATGGTAGGTCGAGCCAACCGGCTCGGCGATGAAGGTGCCGAACCCGCCGTGCGGCCAGGTGGTCGCACCGAACGCATGGTCGTGCCAGAACACGGTGCCCACGTCCGCATCGACCCAGAACCGCTGACGCACGAACTCCACCGTGACGATATCGTTCGCCGGGTGATCGTGTTTCAAACCACCGGATAAGGTGATCGTGTTACCGCTGATCGCCTTGATCCGTGAGACTTCGTTGCCCTTCACATTGTCGGCGCCGACGAGGATCAGCGTCCCGACGTGGTACTGACGGGCATTCTTCACCGAAATCGAGGTGGCGCCCTTTTTCACCGATGCGGTCATGACCGTGTTCATCGGGACCGGCAGCCCCTTCGTGTTCTTCTTCTCCAACATCGTGAACGGACGCACCGACTGCTCATAGGAGAAACCGGTGATCACGCCGTCAGACGCTTGGTTGTCGAACTGGAGGAAATGCCAGTGGGTATTGATCTTCGACGACTGGAAGTTCGTGTAGTCGTCGTCGTCCCACTCGCTCGTCAGGGTCCAATCCAGGCAATCGTAGATGTTGCCGCGGACGACCAACGGATACTTCAAATCGTCATTGGCCCGGATCGCCGCTTCTTCTTCATGGAGCACGTAGATCAATCCGTTCGGATCGACCACCGCCGGCTCCTTGCCCTGAGCCTTGGCGATCTTGATCGGCAGCTTGATGAAGTGGACGTTGTAGCTCTTCCGTCCCGCATTCTCGGGACAGAGGCTCCAGACGCCGTTCTCACCGGGCTTCGCCTGATCGGTGCTCTCCTCGCCGTTCGCGTCCCGGCGGATCATCTCCAACCAAGGCGCGCCGACGTGGTTCGGGGAGAACATCACCCGGCGGCCGAAATGCGGCGTCAGGTGCGGCCAGGCCACTTTGCCCGTCATCGCCTCGAACATGATCGGATGGCGCTTGCCCGGATGCGTGGACTTGTACTTGGGATTGTCGATCGTGCTCTCGCGCTCGCTCAACGCACGATTGCCGTCCCAGGCCCAATCCAACACGGTCGCGTCATACGAAATGGTCTGGCCCTTCTCGTCATCCTTGTGGCCAGGCTTGCCCATGGTGGGCATCTGCATCGCGACCCAATCCTTGACCGTGATGGTCGCAGGGTTGGTGGTCCAGTTGCTCTTGCCCTTGTCAGTGATCGTGAACTGCTTTCCGAACCAATCGACCGTCTGGCCAACCAGCTTGTCCGACGACACCGGGGTCTTGATCCGGCCCTTGCGGTCCGGCAATTCCTGAAGGTCCGGCATCACGTCGTTCCGGAGGTCGCCCTGCTGGATCGTGTTGTACACGCGCCAGTAGCCCCACATGCCCGCCACATAATGGTGCGCGACGTGGCAATGGAAGAGGAAATCGCCGGCCAATTGCTGACAGAGACCGGAACCGCACTCCGTCTCCAGATCGAGGGCTTCTGAAGGCCCGATCACTTCGACGTCAACCCGGTCCGTCTTGGCGCGAATCACGGGATACTTGACCGGACCGTTCACGGCTGTCGCCCAGAGGTTCATGTCGTCGATCGCCCGCGGGCTGCGCGGCCACCGGATGGTGCCACCATGGGGATGGTGCGAGTGGAAGACTTCCGATCCACCGTGGACCAGGCGGAACTTGGCCGGGTCACCGATGTAGGACCGGGGAATCGTCGGCGACGGATCGCCGAACGTATAGGAGCTGTAGCCCATCGACTCGTCTTCGAAGCCGAAGTACTCGTGCTGCACATGCATGTTGTTGATGCCGAACGGCTCGCTGCGATAGTTGATCGCGCGGCCACCGGGACGGTAGGCATCGGTCAGGGGATCGCGCTGCGGAAGGAAGTCGCCCTTTTTGTTCAACGGACGGAACGCTTCGTCGCCGACTTCGTGGTAGTAGAGCACGAATTCACGGAAGTCAGGACCGGTGCCGTTCTTGATCATGACCTGCCAGCCGCTGGAGGCCGGAGTCACTGCGCCGCTGCCGAGGGCTTCCCAATAGGACGAACCGCGGGGTTCGACGATGAAGGATCCGAACATGCCCATCACCGTCAGCTCACGATCCTGGCTGTAAGTATGGAACTGGCGGACGCCTTCCTGGGTGTTCGGGTGGATGTACCACTCGAACTCGCCGCTCTTCTTTTCTTCGACGATGGAATCGGTATTGGTCGTCGTGGCCGCTGCGCCGGTGGCGCTCACGACCATGCTCGACCCATGGATATGCAAGCTGACCGAGCCGCTGCCCTCTTCCAACTTATTGGAGAGTTTGATCTTGACGCAATCGCCCTGATTAGCGCGGATCGTCAAGGGCTGAATCCACTGAGCCTGCACGCCTGGGATGATGGCTCCGGGATCGAAGCCTTCCTTGTCGCGCGCGGCCTTGTTCGTCGCTTCTTCCGTGCGCACCTTATCCAGGTTCTCGTCCAGCACATACATGTAGCCGGGATAAAAATCGAGCCACTGGTTCAGCGTGATCTCGACGTTGATCGCGGACACATTGTACTGCTTCACCGGGGCCGTAGCCGGGCACTTCCCGCCGCCGGTCAAGGCCACCGGCTCGACCCGGGGATCGGACACGAGGAGCATGTCCTGTCCACCCGCGCCATACTGGTGCATCATAGCAGAGGTGTTGTACATGCCGGTGTTGATGCCCTGCACCTGAGGATCCTGGGCCATGTGGTCCATGATCCGCTGATGCTGCTGTTCAACCATCGCGGAACGCTCGGCCTTGCCGCCCATCGAATCTTCGACGATCGTCTGGCCTTTGAGCTTTTCCGCCCAGCCAGGCAGCTGGTGGTTCATCGCAACGTGTTGCGATGCTGGCGGCCCTATGTGTGAGGGATTCTCAGCGGATGCGAGCGGGGCCCCGAGAAGGGCCACCGCCGCCATCGCGCTAAGCATGCGGGTTGAGACACAAACCCGTAGCGTGTGAAAAAACATGGACCGGCCTCCTTGTTTTTGGTGAGAAAACGACTACGAACTGAAGAAACGATGTATCGCCCGAATAATGAACCGGCCTCCTTGGATGAGGAGTAAAAGAACGAGTAAATTATCAGCTCAGCGACTCATGCGTTCATGCATACAGACTCAGCCTGCCCGCCTCGCGAGAGGACGGTCAGCTTCAAATAATGAGGGGCGAAGATACTGAACTTCCACAGGGACTGTCAACCCCTTTGGACACTCTGCTCCCGGCAAAGTAGCGCAGACTACGTCCCATGCGGTGTTCTGCGGGCCGCCAGAGCATCATTTCATATCGACAAGTGAAATTTTCGCCCTCCGACGTCTGCCCACTGCTTCTTCGATGTACGCGCCTCCATTTCTATGCAATAATTGCTTCCATGATTCTGAAACGTTGGCTCGTCGGCAATCCACTCAAGACTGCGCAAGCCGCCCACCAGCGGCTCTCAAAACGCCTGGCCCTGGCCGTGTTCTCCTCCGACGCCCTCTCGTCGGTCGCCTACGCCACAGAAGAAATTCTCCTGGTCCTCGTGCCGGCCAGTCTGGCCTTCGCGCATTTCTCGATTCCGATCAGCGTCATGATCATCCTCCTGTTGGCGATTTTGACCCTCTCCTACTCCCAGATCATCGTCGAATACCCTGGAGGCGGCGGCGCCTACATCGTCTCAAAATCGAACCTGGGCGAATGGCCGGGCCTGACGGCGGCGGCCTCGCTGATGATCGACTATGTCCTGACCGTCGCGGTCAGCGTGGCAGCCGGCATCGCCGCCATCACCTCCGCCGTCCCCGCGCTCTTTCCCTACCGCACGATACTCGGCGTGGTGGCCATCATCCTCGTGCTCCTAGTCAACCTGCGCGGCGTCCGGGAATCGGGAAAGGTCTTCGCCGTTCCGACCTACATGTTCATCGGGGGCATGCTCCTCATGCTGGCCGCAGGCACCTATCAGCTCCTCTTCGGCCAGCTCACGCCAATCGCCGTGCAAAGCATGGCGACGCAAACCGCAGTCGAGTCGGTGTCGTTGTTTCTCCTGCTCCGCGCCTTTTCATCCGGCTGTACGGCGCTGACCGGCGTAGAAGTGATCTCGAACGGCGTACCGGCCTTTCGCCCCCCGGAGCCGAAGAACGCCGTCATCACGATGATCACCATGGCGCTCGTCCTGGGGACGCTCTTCCTCGGCATCAGTACGATGGCCTATCACTTGGGCGTCCTGCCGAAAGAGGATGAAACCGTCATCTCGCAGGTGGCGCGAGCCATCTTCGGCGAAGGATTCCTCTACTACTTGATCCAGATTTCCACGATGTCGATCTTAGTCCTCGCGGCAAACAGCGCCTTCGCCGGATTTCCGCGACTCGCGTCATTGTTGGCCCGCGACGGCTATATGCCCCACCAGATGGAGCTCATGGGAGACCGCTTGGTGTTCTCCAACGGCATTCTCATCCTGGGCGTCTTTTCCTGCTTCCTCATCATCATGTTCGGCGGCGACACCCACGCGCTGATTCCACTCTATGCCGTCGGCGTCTTCCTCTCGTTCACCCTCTCGCAAGCCGGCATGGTCCGCCGCTGGCTGAGCAAGCGCGGACCCCATTGGCGGAAAAAAATCGTCATTAACGGCATCGGCGCGGTCGCCACGGCCATTGCGACCGCGATCATCGCCAGCACCAAGTTCATGCACGGTGCCTGGATCGTCATCGTGCTGATCCCGATCCTGATCATGATGTTCCGCGGCATTCACGCCCACTACCAAGCGGTCTCCGACCAGATCACGCTCGACCGGCGGGGCAGCCGCCCTCCGATGCCGCGGCGCAATATCGTCATCCTTCCGATCAGCGGGGTGAACCGCGCCGTCATTCGCGCAGTCGACTATGCCCGCAGCAGGCCGGGAGAAGTCCGGGCTGTGTTCGTCGACGTCGACCCGGAAGCCACGGCCCGGCTCAAAATGCAGTGGGCCCAATGGGGCTGCGGCGTCAACCTCGTCGTGCTGCCCTCGCCCTATCGCTCCATCCTGAATTCCCTCCTCGACTACGTCGAGGCGATCCTGGAAAAAGAACCGGACACCTGGGTCACCGTCGTGATTCCCGAAATCCTCCCGGCTCGCTGGTGGCAGAACATCCTGCACAATCAACGGGCCCTCTTGCTCAAAGCTTCGCTCCTGTTCAAAGATCGCGTCATCCTGACCGACGTGCCCTTCCACCTGACGAGGTGAGCGTGGAGAATGCAAAATTGAAAATTAAAAGGGGGAAGTTGGGACTTCACTTTTACATTTTGCCTTTTGCGTTTTGCCTTGCACTGGCGCAGCCGGCCCATGCCTTGAAGATCCTCGAACCGGCTGAGGGGACCAAGCTCACATCGGGGAAGACCGTCACGGCCCGCGTGGACCTCGGCAAAGACTCCGGCATCGTCAAGGTCCGCTACTATTGGTACGGCGAGCAGGACGAGACCCTGGTGGGACAGGAAGATGCGACGGCCACGGGATCGATCATCGCGCCGGTAGCCCTCATCGGACTGGCCGACCAGGATCCCCCGTTCGGAGGGAAGCTCCTCGTCCCCAAGGACAGCATCGGCCCCATGCGCTTGCTGGCAGTCGCAGAAATTTCACGCGGACGACTGGGCACGAGATCCATCTTCGATGAAATCCTCGTGAACGTCGAACCAGCCGCCTCCCTTGCCATCATCGACTTCGAAACGGACAAGCCCTTGCACCTCGGCAGGGCCGGGCAATCCTCCGCCTTCGGCCACGTCGATTCCATGGGGAAAATATTCGAGTTGCCGGTAGTGGGTGAATTCACCGATGGGGTCACCCGCCGGATCAGTACATTGGGCAGCGGCACGAGCTTTCAATCGTCAAACCCCAAAATCATCAAGGTGCTCGCTGGCGGCCTACTCCAGATTGTCGGCAACGGAAAGACAACCGTCACCGTCACCAACCGTGGCAAGCAGGCAACTCTCGATGTCGCAGTCGACGTGAACGAGGAGCCGAACGAGCCTCCGGTCGCGGACGCAGGCCCCAACCAATCAGTCAAATCTGGCACGAAGGTGAAGCTGAGCGGGTTGAAGAGCCGGGATGCGGAAGGCGAAGCCCTCTACTATTCCTGGAGCCAGGTCCGAGGCAGCAAGATCGCCCTGCTGGACGTAAATAACGCCGAAGCCTCCTTCCTCGCTCCGACCGTGTCGGAGAAGCGGACCTATCGGTTTAAGCTGAGGGTGACGGACAAGAAGGGGGCGGATAGTGTGCCTGCGTTCGTGGATGTGACCGTCGAGCCGTGACGGCTGCTGAAAAAGACCCCCAGCATCGTTCTCAGTCCTGTGTCTCCCTGCGACGTACCCTCCGGGTACGCCTCAGTCGCCCCACTCCTTGCGGCCTTGCTGGATGGCCTTTTTAAGCAGCCTGTTTTTGACCACAAGACGCGGGACACTGCTCTCGACAATTAACCTGATGGCTCACATCTATTTTTCAAAAGGCTGAAACCATGCTCCCTACTGCCTTCACTGATCGTCTTAGTCAAATGATGGGCGTAAAGATGGAAGAAATCGCTCAGGAAACACAGGAGGCGTTTTCCAGAGACAGTGCGGAAGCCGCCAGCAGGGGATTGATTCATTCAAGTAATACTCTAGGCCTTTATCAACGAAGACGAGTTCAACAGATAGATAAGCGCGTGAAAGCTGTCCTCGAATGCCAAAAACGTCTCATCTCCGCCGTGCGCCTTCCATTCAGCGAGACCTTGGCTTCTGAGCTTAAGGCACAGTCAGAGGAATGGGTAACGCCTGAGTGGTGCGAGCAATCTGTGCAGTCCGACCCCGACTTGGGCTTGATAAAAGACTACAAAACTAGCTTTCGAGAAGAAACCCTGCAAGCCAGAAACAGCGCCCTGAGAAAAGCCTCCATTGAAATTGACCTCCTTCTCGATGAGTTGCGCCCACAGTCAACCACTCAGGCTCCAGTGAACGCTAAGGAATTGGACCAAAAATTCAAGATCCTTTTGAGCCCTGACCAGGTCAAGAAAGACTTCAATGAGTGGACAGAGAAGCTAGGCCCAGTCAACGGACACATCGCTGTTCTTTTTATCGACCTCGATAAATTCAAAGCACTGAACACGAAATACACTGAGCCAAGAATTGACCAAGACTTCCTACCCGACGCGATGAACCTTGTAGAAAGCTTCGTCCGGGTCCGAGGAGAAGCGGCGAAACATGGAGGAGACGAGTACGTCGTTATCCTTCCGAACCATGATGCGACAGATGCTGTAGCGTTTTCCGAGAAGCTTCGCCGAGCATTTGAACAACACAAATTTGTAGTAGCTGGGGATGACGTTCGAATTACCGTGTCGATCGGTGTGGGCTTGTGGCCACTTCATGGATCGAATTATGAAGAAGTGCTCACGAAATCGAGTGCCGCAAAGCAAACTGCCAAGGCTGATCGCAATAAGGTTGTTCTTGCTCAAGCTGTCTCGGAACAAGTACTTCCTCTCCCGAAAAGCGGGCTATCCCCTGCAGGACAAACGCTCGCTCTGTTTCTGAACCAACGGTCCCAGGCAGCCGAAGAAGCAGATCCCATACTTGGGCCTGAGATAATCTTGGCTAACGGACAGCTCACAGAGGAAGAACTAACGATTGCGGCAGACGAACTACATGCACGTGGCTGGCTCACGACCGATGTCGACGGAAGCAAGATCGGTTTTCGCTATATCCAGCCAACTCCTTTTCTTTTCTTTGAAACTGATCCGGATCTGAGAGGATGGGATCCTCGCCAGGATGCGAAAACGGTAGCAGTGGTTGCCGTCGGGTTGGGGAAAGAATCACTTTCGCCTCGGGAAATTGGCGAGAAACTCGGATGGGAGCCTCGGCGCCTTAACCCAGCTATGAGTTGGCTCGAAAATCGAGGTTTTGCAAAACTCTATAGTGCAATGGGTGCATCGCCCTATCGATTCACCGGGATGTTCATTACGCCTTCAACCCGCCGCCTAGCCTCGGAGACCTAAATCGTTTTCAGAGGCTATGCCTTGCTCAGTCGCATTGGCCCGTAGATTTCCCTGGCTTGCTGGAGCTCCTTCACATGTTTGCGGAGGGCTGGGCCGAACTTGGAGGCGAGGACGGCTTTTCTGTGGGGCTCGATGTTCTGTTCGACCTGCTCGATGGTTTGGGCCAACTGTTCGACCAGCTGCTTACCTGAGCCTGTGAGCCACTTGAGATGCCAGCTGGCATATTCCAAATCATGGATCGAGTAGCGAACCGATTCCACTTCTTCGAGACAACGAAACCTGGCTCGCTGCAGATCTTTCTCAGTGAGGCCTGCCCTCTTCCACCTGGTCGATCCACCCACCCCCGAGGCCCAGATTGAGAGCCGCTCGAAGAGCATCGCCCCCATCGTAAAGGTGAAGGCCGCGTGGAGAATGCCTCTGAACGGACGGAGGCTGCGGCGCCAGGGGGAATAAAAGACTTGCTGGTTGCGATCCCCCTGATACATGACGTACTTGCGCAACAACAGATTCAGGTGGTGATGGCTGTTCTCATGGATCAAGTCGTCAACCAGGTCGAGGTTGTCCCGGTCGAAACAGTTGATAAACGACAAGCCAGGCCTGTGGCGATAGCTGAAGCTCACCACGCCCTTGGCCTTGAGCGGCACGATCCGCGAGGTCAAAAGCGCGAGCACCTCATGCCCTTCCGGCCAGGCCTCTTGAATGATGGTCCAAGCTCGATTGATTCGCTTCACTTGCCCAGCTGACGTGGCGGCCACGGTCTTGGGCTGGCGGTCCTTCCCATAGACGAGCGTTGGCCCGACTGTGATGGCTCCTGCCTGCGTCTCGATGGCCACGACCGGCGGCCGGTGCGTCCAGCTCCAATCCAACCGGTGGCCTCTCATGGTGCAGAGAGGCGTCACGGTTCGTCCGATCTTCACGGACAACTCATGCGGACGAATGAGAAGAGTCGCCAGGCTGGAGGATTGTTTGAGGGCTCGTTTTACCGCGGGGGGCGCCTCGTAACTTCCGCCATCCAGCCCTATGGCCATTGCGCCCAACAGCTCTGCCCTCTCGACATTGCCTCCGAACTGGACTGCGACGTTCCAGGAGGCAATCTTGTGAGCCTCGCACCAGAGCATCGGAAGGCCCGGCACGAGACAGAGCGACTCCTGCGTCAGCTCCTGCGTCAGCCTCTTGCACAGTTGACTCAGCCTCCGTTCGAGTCCCGAGGACTGGGCAACCCCTCGCGGAAACAGATCCTCCAGATAACTGTTCTCGAAAAATTTCTCCTGACATTCGGCAAATAACTGAGCCGCGAACTCGCGCGTATCCTGCTCCTCTCGAATCTGCTGTAATAAATCGATGAAATAAACCAGGTCGTTCAACGCTTCGATCCAGCCGACCACTTTCCAGTGGGCATAGGCATCCCGTTCGAGCGACCGCCCGAGATACCGGAAGTAGGCCACCGGCAAGGCCAAGGACGTCGCAACGTCGGCATATTGGTTTTCCAGATCCAGACAGAGATCGCCCAGGAGCCGCTTCATCGACAGGCGAAATTCTCCTTGCAGGCGAACGAGCAGGGACACATCGAGTAACGGCATGGACACACAGGCTCCAGGGTGAAGGAGTCAGACTGTACCGGAGGAGAGAGCCCGCTGCAAGAATAGATCAGAGCCAGGTATGGCGCGATGGCTTGCGTGTTTTATCGGTGAATCGTACAGTGCAGGGATTCGCCTCAATAGCAGGCTGCGGAAAAATTCGGCGAACACGAAAAATACGGGTGACATGCTCTCTATGACATGGAGGCCTCAATCGCCCTCAGGATGCTCAAAAAGACCGTCCAGCAAGGCCGCAGCGAGCGAAGAGGCGAGGCGTACCCTTGTGGTACGTTGAGCTTCTTCGTGAAGCGAGAACGCCGCTGGCGGCCTTTTTCAGCATCCTGATAGAGCAGCCGACCGGAGACGCATCGTGGCACTAACCGCAGCAGAAATTGGAGAGGTGGTGGCTGAACTGGCCCCGGCCTTGGCCGAAGGCTGGATTCAAAAGATCCAGCAGCCGACGGATTGCACCATTCTGCTGGAAGTCCGCACGCCAGGACGGACGCACCGGCTCCTCCTCTCCTGCCACCCGGACAGCGCCCGCCTCCACTTCACCACGGAAGCCCTTCAGAATCCACCGACGCCGCCGCCCTTCTGCCAATTTCTCCGCGCCCATCTGCAAGGAGCGAGAATCGACAAGATCGAACAGGTTCACGGGGACCGGATCGTCCACCTTGCCCTGAGCACGAAGGAAGGTCCCTGTACGTTGGTCGCAGAGCTGACAGGAAAAACCTCGAATTTCCTTGTGCTCGATGAGACAGGCCTGATCCGGCGAGACCTAAATGGGACCAAAGACCTGGTGGGACAGCTCTATGTTGCGCCAGCCCTCCCTCACCGGGACAAGCCTGCCGCAGCCCTGTCTCGATTCAGCCAGGATAGCCAGGAATCGCTATTCCCCCTCTCCGCTGCCATCGAGGCCCATTACCACAAGGCCGAAGCCACGTCGGTCGTTCAGACCGCACAGAACGCCAGGGCCGGGATACTCAGAAAATCCATCAAGAAGCTCCGCCGCCGCATCGAGGCCTGGCACGAAGACCTCGCGAAGGCAGAAAAATACAAAACCTATGCCCGCTACGGCGAGCTCATCAAGGCAAACCTCGGAGCCATCCGCAGGGGTCAAACCGATGTCACCCTGGTGGATTATTTCAATGAGGAGCTGCCCAGCCTGACGATCCCCCTCGACCAGACCAAAACTCCCCAGGGCAATATGGACGACTACTTCAAGAAACACCGGAAGCACCTGGCGGCAGAGCGGGAGCTACGGCCTCGCATCGCAGAGGGAGAAAATGAGTTGGCTACGCTGCAGCAAGAGTTGACCTCTATTGAGCAGGAAACCTGGCAGCCTCCGGATCGCACGCATCCGGTCCTGCGAGCCAGAATCCTCGCGCGGACAGAAAAGGGAAAGGGCAAGCAGGAACAGCGGCAGGGTCCATTCCGCCGCTTCACCTCGTCAGACGGGCTGACGATTTATGTCGGAAAAAATGCACGAGAGAACGACGAGCTGACGTTTGGCTTGGCCAAGAGCGACGACCTCTGGCTCCATGCCCGTGGCACGCCAGGCTCCCATGTGGTGGTGCGTCTCGAAAAAGGAGCGGAGATACCCCCGGAAACCCTCCGCGATGCGGCGACGTTAGCCCTGCTCTACAGCGACCTCAAGAAAAGCGGAAAGGGCGACGTCATCTATACCCGCCGCAAGTGGGTCAAGAAAGCGAAGGGGCAGGCGCCTGGCGCCGTGACGGTCACTCAAGAGAAGTCCCTGTTTGTCTCGCTCGACAAGATACGGCTTGCAGGCTTGAAAGAGCGATCAGACGCGCAGTAAGCCAGTCACCACCCCCTTCATCTTTTGCTGGAGCAGCCTACTGATGTTGGGTCATGAACCAGCCGGCGACTGAGAGTCGCCGATGCTCACCTGCGACTTGATCCACCCGACAGACCCGATGGAAACGGGGCACCGTGAACATCACGAGCGAGCCAGGCCTGGGCTCGATACAATGGGTCACCTCAAGGTCGGGCTGATCGGTGGCATGAGCCTTCCGCTTGCGATAGATGATCAACTCTCCGCCCCAATCTGACCGCCATTCGTCATGAAAGTAGCTCACCATCGCGAGACGGCGGCGCGGCGCCGTTGTGCCCTCCATCGCATAACCCTGGTCCGTATCGTTATGGGTCAAGAGACAATCGCCCGACGCGTAGGAGTAGTAGCTGAACCCGACATGGCGGCCGACGATATGAGGGAAAGACTCCATGTAGGATTGAATACAGGGCAACTGCAACCGCGACATCAATCGCTGCCCTTGAGCCCGATCGATTTCAGCCTTGGCCCAGTTTCCGGCATTCGGGAAATCCTCCCGAACCTTCGGCAGATCGGCCAGACTCTTCCAAGCCGCCTGCTGCATCCCCTCGCGGAAGAACTGCCGCTCTTCCTGCGACCAGAAATTTTCGACGACCAGCACGGAATGCTCATGAAAAGAAAATGACGAAAGATCGGCCAACGGGACCGGGCCGGACATCGATTCCATTCGAGTGCTCACCAAACGCCTCCTGACAAATGGGGTCGGATAGGTTTCGCACTCGCCACCTCATCACATCCCGCCACTCAATTGATCGACCAAACTGGCCGCAAAAAGGGGGCTGCTATCATGACGATAACAGCCCCCTTCACTTTCTCGCGTAACAACTAGTAACGATCGCGCTTGCCGCCACCCGCGCCGCCACGGCCACCGCCGCCACCAAATCCACCGCCGCCGCCAGTACGAGGCTCCTGGGGCCGCGCTTCATTGACAGTCAAGGTCCGGCCACCCATCTCTGCGCCGTTGAGAGCGGCAACCGCCGCCTGTGCTTCTGCATCCGAAGACATCTCAACGAAGCCGAAGCCGCGTGACTGTCCCGTGAACTTATCCGTAATGATCCGCGCTGAAGCGACGGCACCATGTCGCCCGAACAGATCACTCAACTCCTGCTCGGTCGCCGAATAGGGCAACCCACCAACATAGATCTTTGAACCCATCTGGGGTTCCTCCTTTGAGTATGATGACATTGTCTTGGGCTCGAGGGACGGGGGAAGGAGCGGGCCAAAGACGCAAAGGACGTGGCGACTTAGGTCTGACTTCCGACGAGATTCTCGGGCAAGGCAACATCGATGCTGCAGGCCTGTTTATTTCGCGCCACCTTACCGCCAGGCCCCTGCGAGAAGGTAAGCATAGGCTAGCATAGCCTTCTTGAAAATGGCAATCCGCCACGAGCAGGATGTCAACCCAATTTAGAAATGTCCGCTTTCTCCCCAAGTAGAAATGTCCGGTTTAAGGTTGCGCGGCGGCCGGTCGCTTGCTGGCGATTGTCCCGTAGCCATTCCATGGATGAGTGGCTCGAGGCTTGACGGGCGGCCGCGGCAGCTTGCGTGTCTCCGGCTCCGCCGTCTTGCAGGGCCGCGCGGCAATGGCTTGATACGTGAGCGGCCGGCCATGGTGGGTCATCCGCATCGTCCCATCGAGCCGTTCTTCCACCTGCACCTGGGTCGCCCGAATATGGTCGCGGATCTGATAGAGCTGCCCGTGATGGGCCACGGTCCAATCGCGGCGCAGGACACGCAGAGTCTTGAGGCACAGGCTCCGGTCCAGGGCGCGGCACGTCGGACGGGGCCGATGGAGATCGGCGGGCTGCGCGGGCGAGACCGCAAACTGCTGGTTGTAGCGCGGGAGCCAGGTCTCCAGAAACTGATTGGCCGCCTCAAGCGTGGCCAGGCCCGCCAGGCGTAGGTCTTTGACCAGGCGATCCTGCAGGGTCTTGAACAGCCGCTCGACGCGGCCCTTGGCCTGCGGGGAGTGGGCATGCATCACTGTCACCCCCAACTCGGCGAGCGCTCGCTCAAACTGACTGTGCGGCGGGCGATCAGCTAATTGCTCCTCGACGGTCGGCGCGGCCGGCGACTTGTAGGTCGTATGCTGGTCCGTGTAGAGCGCGAGCGGCAGGCCATAGTGCGTGACGTAGCGACGGAAGCTATCCAGTGCGGGGATCGTGCCTTCATAGGCGTAGAACCGGGCAAAGACCTGACTGCTCGCATCGTCGATGTAGGCCATCAGCACACACCGGGGTCCCCGTCCCTCGAACCAGTCATGATGCGAGCCGTCCACCTGTACCAGTTCGCCCCGGTGCGTTTTCCGGGCCCGCCACGCCCGATGCGGTTGCTTCCGCCGCTGGAAGTGTGTGACCCCGGCGGCCCGGAGCCAGCCGCGTAACGTTTCGGCGCTGAGGGGGAGGCCGTGTCGCTCGGCCAGCTTCTCCGCCGCGAGGGTGGGGCCAAAATCGCCGTAGTGCGTCGCGTACAGCCGAAGGGCCCGGACTTTCAGGGCGGGCCGGTATTGTCGGTGTGAGGGCGTGCCTCGGCTTCGATGCACGAGGCCCATGTCCCCCTCCGCTCGGACCCGCTGGACCAGCCGCCGGACCTGCCGCGTCGTCAGCCCCAAGATCTCGCCCGCCTCCCGCTGCCGTAATGCCTTGGCCATCACTTGCCGAATGACATGCACCCGCTTCAACTCTGTCACGCGCATCTGCACCGTGTCCTCTCCAACCATGCTGCCCTCCCTCTGAGGGCCGCCAGTCTACACAAGAGGACATTTCTACTTTGGTGAAAGCGGACATTCTCATGTTGGGATTACATCCGCCACGAGCAGGATGCTGAAAAAGTCCGCCAGCTTCGTTCTCGCATCGTTCAGACCCTCAACGCCGTCGGAGATCGGAAACACTGAAGGAGATTTTCCGTTCGCCAAGACCCATAAAATAGCGAACGGATCGCACAAAGTGCGGTTTGTACCTCCTCGGCCCTTCACTCGCTGCGGCCTTGCTGGACGAACTTTTTGAGCATCCTGTTAAACCTGGCAGAATCACTCCCCGATGCGGACCAGCAAGCCCCGTTCCCGGCAGAACTCGAACATCCAATGGAACAGGGCGACGACCAGGCTGAGACAGACCACGTTCAAGCCGGTGGCCCAGGCAAGATGCGCGACCGGCGAGACCGTCGCGTTGAGCACAGCGCGCATCCCTTCAAAGACATGGGCGGCAGGATTCATCCAGGCAATGGCCTGCAGCCAGCCTGGGAGCACCTCGATCGGATAGAACACACAGGAGATGGGCTGAAATAAAAACACCATGCTCCAGGCCAGCACTTCCGCTTCCTGGCCAAACCGCATAATGAGGGCCGTGGTCAACACCCCGATGATCCAGCCCGTCATCACGAGATTCACAACGAACGGAATCAGCCAGAGCCCGATCACGAAGATATTGTACGAATAGAAGAGCCCCGCGCAGACGACCATCACCACAGAAACCGCCATCACTTTTAAAACGCTCATCACCATCGTCGCGGCCAGGAACTCGCTCGGCTTGAGCGGACTGGCAAACAAATTCATCAGATTGCGCGCCCAGAGCTCCTCCAGAAACGAAATCGTCACTCCCTGCTGCGCGCGGAACAGCACATCCCATAAAATTAAGGCCCCCAGAAAGAACGTAACCGCCCCTGGGATCTGCCCCTGGAACTTCATGAGATAAACCGTAATGAACCCCCAGATGACCAGGTCCAGAAAGGGCCAATAGAAAATCTCCATCATGCGCGGCAAACTGCGCCGGTACAGGTACAAATGCCGCGCCACCAGCGCATAGACTCGATGGAGTTTCATCTTCCTCTTCTCTTCCCTCTACTCGGTCGGACAGGCAATCAAGGAGGCACTGGGGAGGGTCGCCCCTGCGCGCGTCCAACGAGGGCCTTCTGAGGCCGCGCGTTGCGCGAGCACAGAGACCCTCCCCAGCGCCTCCTACTTCTCCCGCGCCAACTTCACAAACACTTCTTCCAGATCCGCCTGCCCGAACCGCGCCACAATCTCCTGCGCCGTCCCCTCCGCCACGATCTTGCCCCGCTGGAGAAAGATGATCCGGTCCGTCATTTCTTCCATCTCATGCATATTGTGCGACGAGTAGAGCACGCTCAGGCCGGACGAACGCCGCTCTTCCTTGAGAAAACTCCGGATCTTTTGCGCGATATCGGGATCGAGACTCGCGGTCGGCTCATCGAGGAACAGAATCTTCGGTTCGGTCAGAAAGGCCTTGGCCAGCCCGAGCCTGGTACTTTGACCGGAGGACAGTTTGCGCGTGACTTTATGGCGAAACTCCTCCATCTCCAGCCGCTTCACGATGGAATCGATTCGCGACTGGATCTGAGGCAGCCCATAGAGCCTCGCCATCACCCAGAGGTTCTCCTCCACCGTCAGCGCTTGCGGCATGGAGACATAGGTCGAAGAAAAGTTTACTTGCTGGAGAATGGCCTCACGATCCGTCTCCAAATCTCGTCCGAACATCTGAATGGAGCCGGAGGTCAGCTTTACCACCCCGAGCAACATCTGAATGGTCGTGGTTTTCCCCGCCCCGTTCGGACCCAGCAACCCGAGGATCTCTCCCGGCCTGAGGTCGAAGGAAATGTCGTTGACGGCGACGAAATCGCCGAACTGTTTCACGAGATGTTGGACGTGCAGCACAGGTGTGGTCATAACGAATCGGCGACTTAGTTGAACAGTAACGCGTTGCCGATCTTTTCTGGGAGATGGCAGGTTTCACATTTCCGGCTCACGATCTTCCCCTCATATTCCGTCTTCCCGTCGTGGCAGCGGAAACAGTCCTTGAGGGCTCTGGTCCGCAAGTACGAACCTTCCGGATGGTCCGGGTACCAGGGTTTCTCGTCGGCCGATACATGCCCGCGCGGGATCACGATTGGATAGCCCTTGATCGGCTGTTCATGCACGACCGACGAATGGCAGGTTGTGCAGCCCTCCCCCTGGCTTCGCTTCGCAAAGGCCTCGATATGTTTGCGATGGCTCATGATCAACCCGACCTCTTTGACCGGCGGAGGCAGATCGCGCGGGGCCACTTCGGAGACCCGCAGAATGTCTCGATGACAGCCCAGGCAGACGACGGAATCGACCTTCGCCTGGAGATTGTGCGGATCGGTCGGGCTGCCGAACAGGTAGATGGCCACATCCTTCGTCCCGGCCCAGGCCTTATCGTGGAGCCAGCCTTCAAGGCCTGGCCTCACATGGCAGGCCACACAGGTCACGTCTCGATGCGAGGATTTCGTCCAACTCTCATGGGAGGGCGCAATGGTATGGCAACTGGCACAGAAGGTCGGATGGTTCGTAATAGGAATGGCTATCGCGCCAAGCGCGATGGCGCCGAGGGTAAGGGCCAACAGGATGGTCGCTTTAGGCTTCCAGTTCATGCTCCGAATGAGAACGGGATTTGGGGAATTGCTTCATGATCAAAGCCGCCACGCCTGCGACATCGTCCAACCCGAACAAGGGCACGGACAAATCAACCTGCTTATCCGATACCACCGCCAGCAATCCTTCATGAGACACGGGAATTTCGCCGACCGCCTCACGGATGATGACGATCTTCGGATAGCTTTCGTGCTTCCACCCTTCGGCAATGATCAAGTCATAGCTCTGGTCGAGAAACCGGTCCCGTATGGCTTCGACGCTCATCTGGTCGGACACATCGGCAAACATCGCCATGCTGCCCTTGGAGAGCACCATCACGCTGCTGGCCCCGGCCCGCTTGTGGCGCCAGCTGTCCTTCCCTTCGGTATCGAGATCGAACCCATGCCCGGTATGCTTCACCGTCGCCACTTTATAGCCGGCGCGAACCAGTTCAGGAATCACCCGCTCGATCAGCGTAGTCTTTCCGCTGTTCGACCGGCCGACAAACGACACAATAGGTACGGCCATACAACAGGGCCCTTCATTACACGTCGCACCGCAACATCGTCACGGAACTGGACGAAGCTTCAGCAACAGGAGAGATGATGCCCGCCAGCCTGGACCGGGCCTGCGTGGTTCGCCCACACTTCGCCGCACAACAATTGAACCGAGACCAGGTCGCCAGGATTGACCCGTTCGACTTCGACCGGAATATCGATCAAGCAATTGGCCTTCACCATGGAGGTCAAAATTCCGGACCCCTGCGCGCCGGTGGTTCGCACCTTAAAGACTCCCGCTTCCTGCGTGAGCACCCCGCGCAGGAAGTGGCGCCGATCCGTCCTCTTGGAAAACTTTTCCTCGAAGATCGCCTGCACGACCGGACGGCCATAGTGCCGATGGCCGCTCATTTTCAGCATCGCCGGCCGCACCAGCTGCTCGAACGTCACCATGGAGGAGACAGGATTCCCCGGCAAGCCGAAGGCCAGCTTACCCTGAATCTTGCCGAACGCGAGCGGCTGCCCCGGCCTGATCGCCAGCTTCCAGAAGTTCATTTCTGCGCCGAGCTCATGGAACACCGTCTTCGTGAAATCGTAATCGCCCATCGAGACGCCGCCGGACAGGACCAGAATGTCCGCCGTCAGTCCATGTGAAATCTTCTCCTTCAGCGCGGCAGGCGTGTCCCTCGCAATCCCCAATAAAAATGGAATGCCGCCCGCCTCCTGCACCGCGGCCGCAATCCCATAGCTGTTGGAGTTGATGATTTTTTCCTCGCTGAACCGCTCGTCCAAATCCGCCAATTCGTCGCCGGTTGACAAGATCGCCACCCGGGGCCGTTGATAGGCGAAGATGAACGACTTGGCCAGGATCGCCAGCATCCCTGCTTCGCCTGGCCGGATCTGGGTCCCCTTGGCAATGATGCAGTCGCCATTTTTGACGTCTTCTCCTTGCGGACGAATGTTGGCGCCTTGCTGTTCCGCCTTGAAGACGCGAACGGAATCGGGCGTATGCTCCGTATCCTCGACCTTCAAGACCGTGTCCGCTCCCTTCGGGATCGGAGCCCCGGTCATGATGCGAATCGCCTGCCCCTTGCCGACGGTTTTGGATGGCATCTTGCCGGCTGGCACGTCCTCGATCACCGTGAGCGTCACCGGTTTCTGAATCGTCTGTTCCTGTTTGATATCCTCCCAGCGCACCGCAAACCCGTCCATCGCGCTGTTGTTCCAGGGTGGATTATCCCGCTCCGCCACGATGTCCTCGCCCAGGACACGACCGAGCGCATCGAGAATCGAAATCTTCTCCAGGCCCAGAGTCGGCGTGGACTCCAAGACGATCCGCTGCGCTTCCTGTAGCTGTGTGAGCCCCTCTGTCGCGTCTGTGGCCTTCACGGTCTCTCCTCCATCAGTGCGCCTGCCGGGGCGCAATTTTCACGAGCGACCCGCTCTTCTTGCAGAACGCTTCGACCTTATTGGCAATGTCGTGATAACAGGCGGCTGTCGCCGAGTCAGAATTGAACATCGCAAACGGCTCCCCTGCATCGGACTGGATCACGACATCGGGATCGAGCGGGATGCGACCGAGAAACGGCACGCCCATATCGTGCGCCGCGGCTTCGCCGCCGCCCTTGCGGAACACGTCGATGTGGTTATGACAATGGGGACATTCCAGCCCGCTCATATTCTCGACGATCCCGATGATCGGCACTTCGCTGTCCTTGCAGAAGGTCACGGACTTGCGGGAGTCCAGCAAGGCCACTTCCTGCGGCGTCGTAATGATCACGGCGCCGCTGACATTGCCGAGCAGGTCGATGGTCGTGACCGACTCGTTGCCCGTTCCGGGCGGCAAGTCCACAAACAAAAAATTCAAATCCTGCCACTCGACTCCGCCCAAGAGCTGGTTGATGAACTCATACTTGTACGCATCGCGCCAGATAATCGGATCGTCCGAGTTCTGCAACAGGAAAGACATGGAGGCGATTTTGAGGTTATAGGCCTGAAAGGGGATGATCCCGCCCGAGCTGCTGATCTTGAGCTTCTGCCCTTCAGCCCCCACCATCTTCGGAATGTTCGGCCCATGGATGTCCATGTCGCAGATGCCGACATGCCAGCCCTTGAGCGCGAGACTCACGGCGAGGTTGGTCGTGCAGGTGCTCTTTCCGACTCCGCCCTTGTTGCTCATGACGAGCACTTTGTATTCGATCCGTTCCATTCGCTTGGCCACGAGCCAGCGACTGTGCCCTTCCTTGTCCTTCTGGCAGGTTTCATTCTCGTCGCAAATCGCGCAGGCCCACATATAGATGCAGGCATCGCTGCCGCCGGAGCTAGGGGGTTGAATGACGTTCAATTCGCGAGCCATGTATCGTCCTTCTGTAAAACGTTGCGCCCGATCTGCATATTTCCGTTATCGCCGACGGCCTGTCGGCACACCGACATAATCGCCCTCTCCCACGTTGGGGAGTCCCGCCGCCTTGCCGTTTCCCGCCGCGGCAGTGGCCACAACCGGCAGGGACGACTCTTCCGTCGCGGGCTTCTTCTTGTTGAAAAATCCCGCGCTCACGATGCCGACTTCATAGAACACATACATCGGCAGGGCCATGAGACATTGATTGAAGGGGTCTGGCGTGGGGGTCAGGATGGCAGCAATGATGAACGAGCCCAACAGAGCCCACTTCCGATACCGTTTGAGAAAGGGCGCATCGACCCACCCCAGCTTCGCCATGAGGGTGATCGCGAGCGGCACTTCGAAAATCAGCCCGAAGACCATCAGGAACCAGAGGGAAAATCCGACATACTGGGCAATGGAAATCTGGGGGATGAAGCCGGCGTTGACGCCATAGGAGACCAGAAAATTCAGCGCGAACGGCAGCACGAAGAAAAAGGAAAAGCCCACCCCCGCGTAAAAAGCCAGCGCGCTCAGCAAGACGAAGGGCGCCACGAAGCGGCGTTCCTGGGCATGGAGGCCCGGCACGACGAACTGCCAGACTTCCAACAAAATGTAGGGGGTCGCAGCGACAAGGGCAAAGAGCCCGGCCACCTTAACGTTTTGCCACAGGGCTTCAGCCGGCGCGAGAAAGACGAAGGGCACGGTCGGCAGATCCGTCGGCATCCACGAGAGGGAGCCTGGCACAAACATGTTCTGGAGAGGGATACGGAGCCACTGCACCAGCGTATCGGCATAGAAAAACGTGCCGACGAACACCAGGGCGGTGATGATGACTGCGCGCGTCAGCCGGACCTGGAGCTCCACGAGGTGCTCCATCACCGGCATCTTCTTGTCTTCCAGCGGCTTAAAGATCGTGTCTTGCAGCCACTGATTGAGTGAGTTCAAACCGTCGGACATACAAACCGTTCATCCGATGATGAGCCGTGCCTGCCCGTTTCAGGGCAGGCACGGCTCTCGTCATGCTGGTTACTTGGGATTGACCGCTACAAACAGGTTATTCCCCTGCCGACTCAACAGCAGAACGGCCAACTCGTCTTTTTTCAGTTTGCGAGACGCCTTCTGGTAGTCATCGAGCGTCTTCACGACTTCGTGGTTCACTTCCTGAATCACGTCGCCACGCTGCAGCCCCGCCGCTTCCGCCGCGCCGCCGTTCTCGACCGACGTCACGACCACCCCGGTCATCTTCGCCAGGATATTGAATTGGCTCATCGTCGCTGCATCTAGCCCCTGCACTCTGATAGAAGCCAAGACATTATCCGGCAGCTTCGCCGTTTCGGGCTGTTCCTTGGGAGCCGACGGTTCCTTCTTCGCCAACATTTCATCCGTCGGCCGCTCCGCCACCTTCACGGCGAGGGTCTGCTCCTTGCCGTCGCGCAGAATCTTCACCTGCGCATCCTTGCCGACCATCGTGCGGGCAACCAGGTTGCGCAACTGGCTCACGTTCTGGACTTCTTTCCCGTTGAACGCGATCACCACATCGCCGCGGCGGATTCCGGCGGTGTGGGAGGGGCCATTTTCGTTCACATCGCTGATCAAGACACCCTTACGCTGCTCCGGCAGCTTAAACGACTTGGCCAAGGCCGGCGTGATCTCTTGAATCGCGACGCCCATCCAGCCTCGCACAACCTTGCCGGTCTTCTGCAAACTATCGACGATATCCACCGCAATGCTGCTGGGAATGGCAAATCCAATCCCTTCGGATCCGCCGGTCCGCGAGAAGATGGCCGTATTGATCCCCATGAGCTCACCGCTCATGTTGACTAAGGCCCCGCCGGAGTTGCCCGGATTGATTGCGGCGTCGGTCTGAATGAAATCTTCGTAATCGGCGATGCCGACGTTGCCGCGGCCCAAGGCGCTGATGATGCCCAGGGTCACGGTGGAGCTCAGTCCGAAGGGACTGCCGACCGCCAATACCAGATCGCCCACTTGCAACTTCTCATAATCAGCCCACTTTAAAGCCGGGAGGTCTTTCGCCTCGATTTTGACCACGGCCAAATCCGTCTTTGGATCGGTGCCCACCACTTTCGCGCTGAATTCGCGTCGGTCGCTCAGCGTGACGGTAATCTGCGTGGCCCCCTCGACGACATGGTTGTTCGTCACGATAAATCCGTTCGAATCGACGATAACGCCGGATCCGGCGCTTTGATCGGGGCGGCCATGGCCTCCGGGAGGCATCGGCGGAGGAGTCGGGAGTTCGCCCCCTGGCGCCTCTTCACCCGGAGGTCCACCGAAAGGCCCTGGCGGCAACGGCGCTCTCCGGCCCTTGCCCCCACCCTCTCCACCCCCGGTCACCGCAATGTTCACAACTGCCGGCGTCACCTTCTTGACGATCTCTGAAAATCCTTGTGTCAGGCCGGCTGGAGTCCCAGCGAACGCTGCAGGCTCACCCGGCAGGACAGTAAACGCGACGGTGCCCATGACTAGACCGATAGCTGCGACAAGACCGAGGGCATTCCCCCCCTTACTCCGCGTAACCATAACAGCGTTCCTCCACAAGGTTAACCAACGCGAGACCATGCGCTGAACGGCACATTGTACACTATCCCTTCCAAGGGCTTCAAAGACTAATAGTCCCCGCCGGACCCTCACCAGACAGAGCCCGAAGGGGACTGGAATATGACCGCTACAGGATCGAATCTCTCTAGGGACCGGCTTTCCTGGCCTTCGCCTCTGATTCCAACACCCCGAGCCAGGAGTTCTGAAGCTTCAGCAGCAACCGCTTCGCCGCTTGGTCAAACGACACGACCCGCAAGGTATTCGGCGCGCCGGCATAGGTCGGGGGCCAGATACGCCGCTCATCCTGGGGGCGGAGATACACCACCGGATACCATTGCTCGATCCCTGGCGCGCTCGGGTAATCCAAAGTGGCCCAACCCCGCCCCTCTGCCTGCATCACAGTTTGATTGTGCTTCACGTCCAACAGGGCAAACTCCAGCAGCGACCAGTTGTCCCGGCGGAATCCAGGCTCCGCATGGGTGGTCCAGCCCAAAAAGAGCGTCACAGGATACTCCTGCTCTGTGCTAGAGACCACCAGGAGGACCAGATAATCCAGCCCCTGCTGCCGGCCCAGCTCTGCAAACTGCGCCCAATCCCCCTGCGACTTCGGTCTGATCTGGTCAGCTGGGATCAGCTCTTGTATCGTCACGGGAATCGCCCGGCCAATATCCCGTTGAAGGCTCTCAACGAGGCGGACAAGAGCCTCTTCTGGCAAATTCGGAGCAGCGCCTGGCGCTGCCATATCCGACAAGACGATCAGCCCTGCCTTGAGCGGCCGCTGATCGATCCCGGCCAACGCCTCATCTCCAGCCCTGCGCTCAGAGGAAACATAATCACCGATCCTGGCAGGAGGAATGGCAGAGGCGCAGGACACGACGAACAGAACACTAAGCACGAGACTGATGTGTTTGAGCCAATGACGCATCCTCCACCTCCCGGCTACGACAGACTGGTCAGGCATATCCCCCACTCCGATACGTTCGCTCCCCGCCTGCAGATCTGTCAAGTCCAGCGCACGCTCCCCTTGCAATCGTCCCATAGCTCGGCTACCGTGCGTCATCCGGTATTGCTCTGGCGCCGCCGCGGTTCACCGCAACAAGGCTGGTTCCCCTGTCACTCCAACAAACCTCAGGCCCCATCGAATGGTCGATCGTCATTCCGGCCCATAATGAGGCCGCTCGCATCCTGCCCTATCTTCGAACTATCACGTCCTACATGCGCGACCGGGGCCAACACTACGAAGTCCTCGTGGTCGACGATGGCAGCACCGATGCCACTGTTTCCGCAGTCAAAACTCTAATCGCTTCAGCTCCGGAAATTCGACTACTCCGGACCCCACGACGGCAAGGGAAAGGGGCTGCTGTGCGGCGGGGAATGAAGGAAGCCGTCGGACGGCTGCAACTCTTCGCCGACGCAGATGGCGCCACGCCGATCCAGGAACTCGCCCGGCTCGAACAGGCCCTAGCGGAAGGCGCAGACCTGGCCATCGGCTCTCGCGCACTCGCCTCCCGGTTGCCGGACTATGCCATCAAGGCCCGCTTACACCGAACAATGTTGGGCAACCTGTTCAATGCCATCGTGCAACGGAGCGGCCTCAGAGGAATCGCCGACACACAATGCGGCTTCAAGCTGTTCCGCCGGGCTGTCGCGCAAGATCTCTTTGGAGTCTCCTCCATCGACGGCTACGGCTTCGATCTCGAACTGCTCTACATCGCGCGGCAACGGGGCTATCACATCGCGGAAATCCCGGTGAACTGGTCCGATCAACCAGGCTCGAAGGTCCATGCCCTCAGAGATGGGCTCGCCATGTTACGGGAATTGGGGCTGATCAAACGAAAGAGCGCCAAGGGCTGCTATACCGCTCTGTAATAAGACACGGCTTCCCGACCTCACTCCAGCTGCCGCACGTAGATCGCAGCTTTTCCGTCTTCGTATTCCAGCCTCCAAGCCGTTTCACGAGCTAACGCCTCATCCAGCAGGCTCTTTTTCTTCACGATCGCCCAATCGACCGAATAGGCGCTCAAGATCGAAAGGCTCGGCGGATCGGTCAGACTCAAGGCAACATAGTCCTGGAAAATCCTGCGAGACCCGCTTCGCCAAGCCGGCATCCGTCCATCGATAAAAATTTTCTCCTCCGGCAACCACCAGAGCAGAAATCCTCCGTATGTATAGTCATTATAGAGGCGGGTCCCTACCAGCTCCCGATGCGATCGAACCCACTGGACTGCCTCAATCGGATAGGCCGTGCCCTTGAAGTACTCGGCAGGCTGCAAGCCTGATTGCACGACCCGCTGGAGATGGTCCGGCCCCAGCCAGACTAGGAACAGTCCTCCTGCGAGCGTCCCTGCCAGCAACCATTGCCTGGCAGGAACAGCATCCAGCCTGAGCCAGCTTGTCAGTTGACCCAATCCTCTCGCCAGCAACTCGGCACAGAGGGGAAGCGTGACCAAAAGAAAGAACGGAATGTTTCGCATGTGACGAAGCGACAGAATCAGAAACACGCTCCACAACATCCAGCGTACCGGTTCAATGCGCCGGTACCAAGCCGCCATCGCCAGCCCCAGTCCTGCCAAGTAGATCGCATAGCTCCGGCCAGCCAGCGAGTTCAACGACAGAGGCTGCCACTCCTGCAAACTATCGAGCATGAATCGATTTGACAGGGAATCAATGATCTCCCCATACAATCGCCAGCCATAGGGATTCACCAACGTGACCAACGATGCGATTCCCGCTGCCACTACCAGCTGCCAGATCGTAGGCCAGGAGGGAATCGCTTCATCGAGACGGGCGGCAAGCCCAGGCACCCGAGCGACAACCACTTTGACCGTCGCGGAACTGGCGGCCACGAGCCCCAGCAGAAACAGCCCGGCAGTAAACCCTCCGTGCAAGTTGGCCCAGAGCAGAAACAACGGAGGAATCAGCCAGAGCACACGGCTTTGCTCATTCTTATTTCGTTCGAGCATCACCAGCAGAGCCGCAAGGCCTAGCAATGTGACCATCTGGGTTCTCGCCCCCAGAAACGGCAGAGCCACCCACAGGGACAAAGCACAGGCGAGGAGGCGGTAGGTCCTGTTGCAGTGAACCGAAAGACTCGCGACCAGCCAGGCTCCTGCCGTCACCGCAGCAAAAAAGAGGATGACCCCTAAGGCGCCGGACAATGAATAGAACGTTCCAATAATCAGGTCGGTCAACCAGGCATGTTCAACCCAGGGCCAATCGGGCATGGTGTGGGAATAGGGATCCAGGGCCGGCAAAACCCCGCCCTGTCGAAGAAGATCGAGCCCGGTCCGCAGGTGCCAGCCGAAGTCCGGTTCTGTCAGGGGCTGGAGCGTGAAATTCAGGATAAGCAGCAGGAGCAAGGCATCGAGGGCGGGAAATGATTTTTCCCCCTTCGCCTCGTGCCTCATGCGCGACGCCCCGCGGAGGCTGGTTGCTGCACCAGCAGATTTCCCAGCACCAGCCACTCGACTTCCGTGCGGAGGAAACAGTTGATCGCCTCGTCCGGAGTGCAGACGATGGGCTCGTTCACATTGAACGAGGTATTCAGGAGCACCGGCACGCCGGTCTGACGACCGAAGGTTTCGAGCAACAGACGATAGCGAGGATTGGAGGTCTTATCCACTGTTTGCACCCGCGCCGAACCATCCACATGGACCACGGCCGGAATCA
The DNA here is from genome assembly GCA_026387665.1 of Nitrospirota bacterium. NCBI lineage: Bacteria > Pseudomonadati > Nitrospirota > Nitrospirota bacterium. The sequence continues at coordinate 138,288 of JAPLLG010000008.1, read as the reverse complement.
GCCCCTTCGCCGAAGGCAAAACCGGAACCGTCAACAACATAAAGGGCGAGGGTGACGGAAGATCAAAATACTCCGATGCCCTTTCTTCAAGGACCGAAGGGGCAAAGGGACGAAAGGGCTCCCGAAGCTTCACCTTGGCATTGATCAGCTCCCTCATGTCCTCGCGGCGCGGATCGGCCAATAGGCTGCGATTGCCCAGGCCTCGCGGTCCCCATTCCATCCGGCCCTGGAACCAACAGACCAGGCGGCCATTGGCCAGTTCACGAGCCACCGTCTCGCAAAGTTCATCATCCGGAAGACGCGAAGCGGACAAGCCGGCCCTCTCAAGCGCTGACAGACATTCCTGTTCGGTAAACTCAGGCCCCCAGGAAGCGGATCGCAGGACCGTCCGTTCGGTCAAGGCTCCGCGCCGGTGGGTCAGCCAGAGGGCCGCGCCCAGAGCCGCGCCTGAATCTCCCGCTGCCGAAGGGATATAGACCTCGCGGAATCCAGTCTCCCGCCACAGACGACTGTTGGCCACACAATTATAGGCCACGCCTCCGGCAAGACAGAGCCGATCGAGACCGGTCAACTGCTGCAGATGACGCGCGAGATGGAGCAGGGTCTCCTCCAGAACCAGCTGTGCGCTGGCCGCCACATCCTTATGCCGCTGCGTCACGTCTTCATCCGGCTGCCGATTTTGGCCTAACAGTCTGAGGATGGCGGGAGAGAAAATCCGATGCCGGGCCAAGTGAAAATCGAAGATCTGCGTATTCAATTCGAACCCACCATCGGGGAGGAGCCGGAGGACCTGTTCACGGAGAGCCGCTGCAAATCGTGGCTCCCCATAAGCCGCCAACCCCATCACAATATATTCATCGTGATCCGGCTTGAATCCCAGATAGGCGGTGATAGCCGCGTAAAACTGTCCGGCTGAATGGGGAAGGGAAATCCGTTTCAGCACCTGAATGTCTTGACCGTCGGCCCTGGCTAACATCGTCGTATGGGCTTCCGACGCTCCGTCCACGATGAGCACGGCCGCCTGGTCGAACGGCGACACCAGCACCGTGCTGGCTGCATGACAGAGATGATGGTCCAGAAAGACTGGTTTCGGGCAGGCGGTTCCGTCGATCTGCCTGGTGAGATTGCTTTGGAGAAAGACGAGCTCCTTCCATTCCTGAGCCATTCGCTCGGCGCTCCTCTTGCCCTTCACCCAACAGAGCTGCGGCGACCGTAGCATCGCCCCCAGAGCCAGGGCTCCCCGCCGGCCGACCTGCCAGTACTTCCAGGGTACCGCGACCGCATCGACGTCGCAGAGGCGCAGGCCTGCCTCGCGGAGACAATAGCGAATCGCCTGCACCGGCAGGGCCGTGACATGCTTCACCCGAACGAACCGTTCTTCTTCCGCCGCAGCAATGACTCGGCCGTTCTCGACCAGCGCCGCCGCGGCATCCCGCATGTTCGACAGACCCAGTATCAACATCGGTCTCGAGCCCCTTCTCTCAGCATAGCCTCTGCCAGGAGCGCAGGATAACTGAGGGCTCGCAAGCTCGCAAGGCATGACTGCGCCCTGTTGCATTCATCCTGACATTTCGGTACGGTGCGCCTTGAGTGTCAGCGACCCAACCCATCACGACACACAGACTTTCCAGCCTATGGCCATCACACGACTCCCGGCACACTCCCCTCAACAACGCACCCTGCGATGGGCCGCTCCCTTCTGCCTGCTCATCGCTGCAAACGGATTATGGGGCTGCGAGAAAGTAGCCTCCGCACTCCACAGGACTCCGTTGCCGGATATGGGTCCGCGTCTGGCCAACTCGGTCAAACTGACCTTTGACCCTGCCTTTAGCAAGCTCACCATGCCGTACGTCGATGGATGCAATAGCCCGCACGAGCTCAATGTGGGAGAAGAAGCCGAATCGATCATGATTGATGCGGCCGCTCAAAACTTTACCGCTGTAACCGTCACCGGTGGCATTGCCGCGCCGGTCCAGCCGGACACAGAGATCGTGATCACGCTTCAACGCTCGAGCCTCAAACTCTGGACAGATAATGTCTATGACCGGGTGCCGGCGGACATCACCCTCGACACACTCGTCACGTTTAAGGATGCTGCGGGAAAAGAGCTAGGCCAGCAGACTATCGCCTTCACGCACAACCAACGACTGATTCTTGAACCGACCGGAAGACGCTGCGATTACGGCAATATCGGAGAGTTTGTGCATGACGCAGGGATCACTCTCTCGACGCATTTCATTCGGGCCGTCCGGACCCAGCTAGCTGCGCCAGGGAGCCCAAAGCCGGCAACCGTGGCAGCCTCGCCCCTGAAACCCTCTTCACCGACAACGACCCAGCAGGCCAAAGGCGCGCCATCGGCTCTTTCGTTCAAAGCCACCGTGCTGGACGAGAACGGCAATTTGGTCTTCGAGGGAGGCGAACGCATCAGGGTGCGCATCGACCTCGTGAACGGAGGGGAACAGGAACTGCAGGGCGTCACCGCGAGCCTGACGGGAACCGCATCGTTGCTGGCCCAATTTCCGACCGCTACATTGACGGCCGGACGACTCCAACCAGGCCAGTCCCGCTCGATCGAATTTACGGCCACGTTGCCGCAGGCCGTCCAACAGCAGAAGGCCGAACTCCAGGTCGCCGTCTCCACTTCGGGAACCGGTGCGCAGCCACAGCCTCAAACCCTGGCCCTGTCGGTTCAACCGACCGGCATCAAGTCTGACGACGTGGATCAGATCCCCGCAATGGCAACAGGATTTCGGCAGCCCCACACCTACCTGATCTCCATCGGGATCAGCGCCTATCGGGATAAACGAGTCTCCTCCCGCAAGTTCGCGTCCTCAGACGCAGAAATCGTCTCGAGCTATTTTCAGTCCATCGGCGGGTTGCCAGCCTCCAATGTCCGGCTGCTGCAAGACTGGAAAGCGTTACGACCGGATATTGACGAAGCCCTGATGGACTGGCTGCCCTCCCACATGAACAAGGACGCGGTCGTCATTGTCTATTTCGCCGGGCTGGCCTCAGTATCTTCGACAGGAGAAACGTTCCTGATCCCCTACGATGGAACAGTCGCGAGCACCTCACGCGCATATCCGCTCAAGGATTTGGAGGCAGCGCTGTCCCGCCTAAAAGCGAAACAGACGCTGTTTCTCTTCGATGGAATTGTGTCTCGTATGGGGCCGGATGGCAAAACCAAGGCAGCCCTCCCCCAATGGAATCCCGCGGGAAGCTCAACCCTCCATGTCATCGGAATCAACGGCATCGGGCGGGGCCTGGAAGACGACCAGCATCGGCATGGGCTCTTCACCTACTATCTGCTGCGGGCGCTGCGAGGTGAAGCCGACACCAACCGGGACGGTGACGTGACCATCGGCGAAACAGTGGGCTATCTCAGCCAGAAAGTGCTCTGGGCCTCCAAGGCTCACATGAATCAGGAACAACGACTCTTGATTGCTCCAGCCCTTCGCTCAACCGACCCTTCGGCTGCTTTGATATTGACCAAACCGGCCGCCATCCGAGGCGCCGAAGCGCACTAAGCGCCGCCTCAGCCAGTCGCACTCCTCGCCCCCGGAAGGCCACACCAGACCGTTCCCCTCGGCATGGTACTCGAGCAGGCGATACGAGCCATGAAGCCGGTCCCTCACATCACGACGCTTCGATAACACAGCCCACGATCCGCAGATAAAAAGAGAGGGTGGAGAAATGAATCCTCCACCCTCTCTTACACTGACCTTACGACGAAACTACTCGCCTTTGCAGAAGCTCCGCTCGTAGTTGATGATCGTCCAGGCTTCTTCTTCGTTGATCGCGGCCGGGATCAAGGAGACCATCCCCGTTCCCGCGCTGCCGTTCTTGATCACCCAGAAGAGCTCGCCATCTTTCCGCTTCTTGTGGAACTTGCAATTCGTGAAATCGCGGGGGCTCGGATTCAAAATCGCACCGGCCGGGCCCTGGCCATTCCCTTCCTTGCCATGACAATTGAAGCAGGTGCCCTTGCCCTCGAACAGCGCCTTGCCCTTCGCAATGCTCTCCGGGGTCACGGCGACCGGATTCTTCATGGCCTTCGCGTCGCTCATCTGATCAGCCGGAACGCGGGGCTTCAGCGGCTCACGCTCTTCAGCTCCCACCACCGAAACCGACAACATCAACAGCGCTGCGCTGATTCCCAAAAACTTCGCAACATAACCCATCAGACTGCCTCCTTTGTGTTTAACCACCGCACATGAACTCGGCCTTGGCCGCTGGCTCGCATGATCCGTGACAAGACGACAAAACGCCGGCGAATATAGCAACGGCCCTCCACTTATGTCAAGCAATCCGGGGGACTACCTACAGTGCGCCAGGACTGTCATGCCCTACCCCGTACGCGCTGCCACTCCGCCTGTTTCAGTCCTGTTACATAGCAGAATACTCAAAGCTCGTGCCAGAACCCCGGCACAGCAGGACACGTTATTTCAGTTAGTTAGGAACAGGCACTCTCCCAAAGATCGCGACAGGCTCAAAGGAGTGGCGCCATTGCGCCACAGCCATTCCTCTTGCGCCACAAACCAGCGGCGCGGGAGCCGCCGGTCGACCCCAGAGCCTGGCTCGGTGAGGATTCCAGGAAGGCTGGTACCCAGGCGAAACGTGGATAGAGAACCGTTAACGCTTAATGACGATATCGCGAGCGACTTTCCCACTCGGGCCGAAGGGCTTTTGCGGCTTGCCATTGAGCTCGCCTTTGACGCCCCCGGCATTGCCGAGCGTCAAGACAAACTGATCCTGGCCTTTCCATCGGCCCTTTTCTCCAGGCCTGAGCAGGGCCTCTTGAGGACTTCCTCCATCGATTTGGACGACAACCCAGCTCAGCTCTGTTGCCTCAAGATCCAAAACCAACTGCCCGTCCGTTGTGGTTCCAGTCCCTTCAAGCAACATGCCTCCCAGCGGCCCATCGCTTCCCAACGACGAAGGGGCCGGAGCGATCGGCGGCGGCACCGGCGAAACCGTGAGAGTTGGTCCTGGCGCTGGCTTCACATTGCTCTCCACGCTCACCTTGGGTGATGCAACAGGAGGCTCGCTCGGCTGAGCCTTGGGAACCGGTGGGGCCACCTCAGGCTGCGGAGTTGGCGGCGCGGACTGAGGCTGTTGATCCAACGGCGTGGTCCGCTTGGCAGCAGGGGCCGAAAGGTCAGAACTTGAACGGCGAACCAACAGCGAGGACTGTTCCCGGCTTAACAGGAAAATGAGCGTAAGGATAGCGATGCCGATCGCCACCGCGACGGCCTTGCGATTAGCTAACCGCTTCCGCTCTTCCTCCGCCTGCCTGAGCTTGAGACGGTCCCGTTCAATTTGCTTGTCGTAATAGGCGCCGGCCGACTGCACGAACCGCTGAATGGCATCGTCCTCATCAAGGCCAAGAGACCTGGCATAGGACCGGACAAAACCCCGCGCAAACACCTGATCCGGCAACTTAGCAAAGTTCCCGTCTTCCAAGGCCTTCACGAAATCGGTCCGAATGCGCGTCTTGGCCGCGACCTCGTCGATGGTCAGCCCCTTCGTCTCTCGCACCTGCCTGAAAAACTCACCGATCGATTCCATAGATGTCTCTCTACGGCTTCAGCCGTGTCAGCAGTTCTTTTGCAGCAGCGGCATACTCGCCGCCCTTATCAAGCGTCATCACCTTGGTCAGCGTTTCTCTCGCACGTTGCTCGAACCCCAGCTTGTGATACGTCCGCCCCAACTCCAAGTGTAACAAAGCCGGAGGAACGTTTGGCGGATTGACCACCAGGGCGTCCTCGAACGCCTCCATCGCTCCCTTATCGTCCCCCTCATGCGCCAGCGACCGGCCGAGATGGAAACGGGCCAGGTCCGGCGTCACATACAAGGGATTGGCCAGCGCCTGACGGAACGACGCGATCGCCTCCCGCCACCGCCCCTGCTTCTCCAAAACCTGGCCTAAATACGTGTGCGCTTCCGAGTACGTTCCATCGATCGCAATCGCAGCCCGGAACTCTTCCTCCGCTTGGGGCAATTTACCCTGGAGCGTCAGAATATGACCGAGCCCATAGCGGGCTTCCTTATTGTCAGGATCGAGTTTCGCGGCCTTCTGAAACGACACGAAGGACTTCTGCTGATCGTAATCCAGGCTCGCGACGCCCTCCTGATAATAGCCTTTTGCTTTCTGGATCGACTCCTCCGAGGCACAACCGGACAGACCTCCGACCACCAGAGCCACCGCCAACAACGAATACCACCGCAGTCGAATAACCGGATCGGCTGAGGCAGCTTGCATCACGAAATATCCTCGAAATGGGTCAACTGTTTAAAGGCTCGAAACCGCTCTTGCACTTCTTTGTAATCTAGGATTCGCAAACGGTCAAGGCTAAAGGCTTCCACGGTAAACGAGGCCATCACGCTCCCGAAAATAATGGCCTGTTTGAACGCCTCAGGGGAACGGTTCCCCGTGGCCGTCAAGTAGCCAAGAAAGCCGCCGGCGAAGGTGTCCCCCGCACCGGTGGGATCGCGCACATCTTCAAGCGGAAAGGCCGGAGCTCCGAACATCTGCTTCTCATTGAACATCAGCACCCCATACTCCCCGCGCTTGATGATGAGGTGCTTGGGTCCGCGCGCGAGTATTTTCTGTGCGACCTTCACGAGATTTGTATCTTCGCCGAGCGCACGGGCCTCCCCGTCGTTCACGATCAGGATATCGACCTTCTCCAACACTCGCCACAAGGCGTCCCGCTTGCCATTGATCCAAAAGTTCATTGTATCGCACGCGACCAGGGGAGGACGCGGAAGCTTCTGCAAAACATCCAACTGGAGTTCCGGGTCGATATTGCCCAGGAACAAGAGATCCGGGGACCGGTAGGCCTCGGGGATCTTGGGCCGAAAGGTTTCGAACACGTTGAGTTTCGTATCGAGGGTATGCGCTTCGTTCAGCTGGTGCGTGTACTCCCCTTTCCAACGAAAGGTCGCCCCGGGCTTTCGCTCCAGCCCCGTCACGTCGATCCCGCGGCTCTTGAGAAAGGCCAGGTGTTGCGGAGGAAAATCCTCCCCCACCACTGCGATCAGATCGACGGTGGTGAAGTAGCTGGCTGCAGTCGAAAAGTAGGTCGCAGAACCTCCCAGCACTTCGCTGACTTCTCCGAAGGGCGTCTTCACCGTATCCAGCGCGACCGATCCGACGACGAGTAACTTTCCCATGGCTTACCGTTTCCCTTTCTTCACCGGCACAACCCGATCCATCAAGAGGGCCAGCTTCCGTCTGAGCGGAGCCGGCATCCGATCAGGCGCCGTAATAATGGCATCCTGCAAGGCGCGCTGGCAGCTGCATGATGTCACGTCGGCCACCGCGCGCAGCGCCGTCCGCAATAATCGTTTGGCCAGCGTGACATTCTGACGAAGCGTGGTCAAAATGCCCTCGACGGTCACAGCCTCTTCCGTCTCATGCCAGCAATCGTAATCCGTCACCAAGGCCACCGTGGAGTAACAGAGTTCCGCCTCGCGCGCAAGCTTGGCTTCCGGGAGATTCGTCATCCCGATCACGCTCGCGCCCCACTGACGATACAAGCGCGACTCCCCTTTGGTCGAAAACTGCGGTCCCTCGATGCAGAGATAGACCCCGCCCTCATGCACCGCGGCGCCGACCGCCCTGGCCGCAGCCGACAAGGCCGTCCCGAGCGACGCGCAGACCGGATCGCCAAACGCCACATGCGCGACGATCCCTCCCTCAAAAAAAGTAGAGACCCGCTTCTTGGTCAGATCGATAAACTGATCCGGCAGCACCACATCCCCCGGCTTGATCGACTCCTTCATACTCCCGACCGCGCTCACAGAAATCACCCGCCTCACCCCCAGCGATTTGAGCGCATAGATATTCGCGCGATAATTGATTTCCGATGGGTTGAGCCGATGGCCTCGTCCATGCCGCGAGAGAAAGGCAATGCGAATCCCGTCCAGTTCGCCAAGCACCACCTTATCGGAAGGAGCGCCGAATGGAGTCTTGACCGCAATCTCCTTGACCGTCCTGAGCCCCTCGATATCGTAGAGCCCGCTGCCGCCAATAATTCCGATGTCTGCCTTCACGGCCTTCCCCTGTCGTGTCATCCCTGCTCCCCAAGTATCGTGAGAAATTGATCCACCTGCCCGATCACCAGCTCCGCCGTTCGCTGAACCGAATCCGATTCGTCAATCATCAACCATTGAATCCCCGGTTCCTTTCGAAACCAGGTCATTTGTCTCTTAGAAAAATGTCTCGTATCCCGTTTGAACCGCCGGACCATTTCAGCCGCATCGTACTCGCCAGCCACATGCTCGGCCACCTGCCGATACCCCAACCCCTTCATAGCCGCGCCGTCGCGCTGATAGCCCTGAGCCAGGAGCTGCTTCGTCTCGTCGATCAACCCGTGAGCCAGCTGCCAATCGATCCGCTCCTCGATGCGCCGATAGAGCACGTCGCGGTCCCGGTTCAAGCCGATGATCAACGCGGCAAAGGGCCGCTCGGCAAACCCATGCTCGGCCTGAAACTCTGACATGCGGCGGCCGGAGAGCTGATGCACCTCCAGCGCGCGGATCACTTTCGATTCGTCTCGCGGGTGCAACCGTGCCGCAGCCACAGGATCAACCGTCACGAGCCGCGCATAGAGCGCATCATGCCCCAGCTCCTTCATCTCCTGCCGCAAGGCTTCCCGCATCGCCGGATCGGCAGCCGGCGCGTCACACAGCCCATTGAGAAGCGTTCGCACATAGAGCCCTGTGCCGCCCACGACCAAAGGGAGGCGGCTATCTCGATAGAGACGCTCGATCTCCTCGACCGCCTGACGGCGATACAGGCCCGCATTAAACAGTTCATCAGGATTGGCAAGATCGATCAGCCGATGGGGGATCCCCTGGCGCTCTTCCATGGACGGCTTATCTGTCCCGATATCCATTCCACGATAGACCTGCCGGGAATCTGCCGTGAGCACCTCTGTCTCGAACGCTTTCGCCACCTCGACCGCGACACGGCTCTTGCCCACAGCGGTCGGTCCGACCACGACCACGACAGGCTTGCAGCGAACCTGTGCCTGGGAGAGACGGCGGGCCGCCTTCGCTGGATTGGCCATCATGTCCATCCGACCCGGCCGAATAACTTGGCGAGTTCATCCGTGGAAAGACGAAACGCGGTGCGGCGCCCATGCGGGCAGGTCATGATCAACCCTTCTTCGACCCAATCCTGCGTCAGCTGCTGAATCTCCGGCAGCGCCAAGGCCCGCCCGGCGCGCACCGCTCCATGGCAGGCCAGCGACGCCAGAACAGGCTGAACCTTCATTTCCAACGATGACACGCTGTCCCACTCCGTCAAATCGTCGAGCAGATCCTGCACCAAGCCTGCCACATCTACCTTGCCGAGCCCGACCGGCACACCGCGAACGGCAACAGCCGTCGCGCCAAACGGTTCGATCAGGAGACCGAGCTTTTCCAGATCATCGAGGCGTTTGAGCAACAATGCACTCTGCGCGACTGATAGCTCGATCGGCTCAGGAATCAAAAGCGGCTGCGACGGGATCGCCCGGCTTTGCCACCCTCGCCAAAGCCGCTGGAAGAGAACCCGCTCGTGCGCCGTATGTTGATCGATCACTTGCAGCTCTTCGCCCACCTGCACCACGAGATAGGTCCGGAGGATTTGCCCGAGCGGCACAATGTCCGGTTTCCCGGCCAACTGATAAGCCGCGCCAGCCTCCTGGGCGAAGGCCAACTGGCTCCCCTCTCCGATGCCGGACAGAGACGCCGCGTCTGGCACATTGCTCCGGGAGTCCTGCCGGAAACCTGAGATCGATCCTACAGGATGAGAGTCCCGCGACGGCGCAGCCTGCGGCGCCGTCGTGGAAGCGAACTCCGGCGCCGGCTGCGACTGTCCCGCCGAGGCGAGACCCAGCACGGACGTTCGCTCGGACCCACCGAGGGAATGACGGACGGATTGGCGCACTAACTGATGCAGCGCTTCCGTCTCCGCAAAGCGGACTTCTTTCTTCGTGGGATGGACGTTGACATCGAGCCGGTCCGGATCGCTTTCCAGAAACAGCACGAAGGTCGGATGAGACCCCTTGGGAAGAAACGATCCATACCCCTCCATGACCGCGTGAAACACCGTCGCATTGCGAACGGGACGCCGGTTCACAAACAGTTCTTGTGGTGTCTTCGAGGAGCGCGCATGGACCGGATCGACCATCACCCCGCGGATCGACAGGCCCGCGACTCGGCCCTGCACCTCTACGGTCCGATCGAGAAAAGCCGGACGGTACACTTGGAGAATGCGGTCACGGTCAGACGACACGGCCGGATAGTTGAGAATCTCCTGTCCGTTATGGGTTAGACGGAAATGCACCGACGGCCAGGCGAGACCTGCAAGCTGCACCACATGACTGATGTGGGAAAACTCGGTTGTGGTCGTCTTGAGAAATTTCTTCCTGGCAGGCTGATTGAAAAACAGATTGGAGACTTCGATCTTGGTGCCAGGCACGGCAGCTGCGTCCGCAATGGCGCCACCGGCTCCCCCTACCAGCGTGAGCTGCGCGCCCACCTGATCCTGCCTGGTCGCGGTCGTCACCAGCACATGGGACACGGAGGCGATGCTCGGCAGGGCCTCGCCGCGAAACCCCATCGTCGTCACCGAGGTCAGGTCCCGGTCGGATCGAAGCTTGCTGGTGGCATGCCGTTGAAAGGCCGTGGGGAGATCGGTGCGGCTGATCCCCTCTCCATCATCCGTCACGCGAATGAGGGTCAGGCCGCCATCTTTCACATCGACCGTAATATGGAGGCCGCCGGCATCGAGACTGTTTTCCAGCAGTTCTTTAACGACGGCAGCGGGACGCTCGACGACCTCGCCGGCCGCGATACGGCTGACCACATCGTCAGGAAGGACATGGATCTTAGCGGAGCAACTGGCGGCGGGCATGACGCGACACTCCAGAGGATAACTATAAGGAGAACGCCGCCTCGAGCGATCTCGCGGGACGTCTGACTATCGAATTTCGCCCAGCTTATTTTTGGCCAGCTTCGCCTCATCCGACAGGGGGAACTCGTCGATGACCCGTTTGAGATACTTCTTCGATTTGGCCAGGTCTCCGGTTTCTCCCGCCGCGAGGCTCAATTTAAACAGCGCCGCCGGTACCTTTTCATTCCCCGGATACTCCGTCGACAGATATTCGAACGACTGCATCGCGCGCGCATAGTCTTTCTGCTGATAATAGGACTCGCCCAGCCAGTAATGGGCATTGGGCGTGAGCGACGTGCCGGAAAAATCCTTCACAAACCGCTGAAATCCCGCCACGGCGAGATCGTATTTCCCGTTGAGATAATCGTTATAGGCCAGATTGAACGCCGACGTCGGCGTGAGCGACGGCACACCAGGCATCATCGGCGACGTATCCGAGGATGACGCCGGCTTCTGAGGCTTGGCTGGACGAGCTGGCTCTCCCGGGGCTGGCTCCCCCTTGGGCGCAGCGGGAACGGCCGGCGCCTCATCGAGTTTGGCCAACCGGCCCTCTATTTTTTGAATCCGCGCAGACAATTCATCAAATCTCGGATCGAGCTTCGGCTTCGCGGAGTCGCTGTCTTTCGTCCGCTCCAGCGACTCCAAGCGCCGTTGCAGCGCATCCAGCCGCTTCTGATCTTGCTCTTGAAACTTCGACACCGCCGCTGTTTGGTCACGCAGCTCCACGAAATCCGCATGCGTGGCGCATCCGGCGAGCAGCAGCACGGTCCCGGCCGTAAGCACGACCAACCCTGTGGCGCCTGTTGTTTTGTGCATCACCGTTCTCGTCACTCCTTCAACTGGGATAATTTATCGGCTGCTTTCCCGGCCTCGGAACTTCGTGGATACGAGGTCACTACCTGCTTAAAGGCGGAAGCGGCGCGCTTCTTATCCTTCATCGCCAAATAGGCATAGCCCTTCTTCAACAGCGCCGCCGGCACTTTCTCGCTCTTCGGGAAATCCAATTCAACACGGTCATATGAATCGATCGCCTGCCGATAGTCTTTCTTTCCGTAATACGATTCGCCCAGCCAATAACGCGCGTTGGGAGACAGATCGGAATTCGGATGGTTTCGCAAAAACGCGGCGAACCCCTCCTTGGCTCCATCCAGATCCCCGCTGCGAAACAGGGTCAGCAATCGCTCATATTCTAGCTTCTCTTGGTGTGCCACCCCCTGACTGACGTGAGATGAGGCCGGCGCGCCGGATGCCGGAGCCGCTTCAGTCGGTGCAACCTCCCGCTCGACCCGCGGGGATTCAGAAAAGGGCTCCACCGATGATTGATGGGACGGCTTCGTGGCCGGCTGGTGCGCCCCCGGCTTCTTTCCACGCAGATGCGCATCCTGATCGATCGCCCGGGACAACGCATCCAAACGCTGGTCCTGCTCGTCGAAACGGGCCGCAAACTTCTGCGCCACGGAGGTCAGGCTCTTATTCACTTCGCTCAAATACCCGGTCACCGACTTATTCATCTCGTTGAGATGGGCCATCGATGCTTTGCCCGCCTGCTCTTCCTGGCTCAGCCGTTCGTTCAACCCCGTCAATGAATCCCGGAACTCCGCCAAGGACCGACTGAACTGCGCGAACTGCTCGGCCAGCTGCTCGGAACGGATCTGGCTGGTTCCCGCCGCCTTTTGCTGTTCCTCCAGGCGGGCATCCACATTCTTCATCAACGCGCCGCCGGTCTTCTGCACCACCTCGATCAGCTCTTTCCGCAACGTTTCGGTCTGCCGGTTCACATCGTCCAGACGGCTGTTCACGTCCGCCATGAACCGCTCGCGGTCTTCTTTACTTTTCAGTTCCTGTGTCTCGAAATTTTTCTGGGCCCAGGCGTAACGCGTGGCGCTCTCCGCCTCTATTTTCGCCGCCAGCTGCTCGAGCTTCTTCGCTTGCTGCTTAAGATCGTCCTGCTTCCCTTGGAGCTCCTGCGCCTGATGCAACGCCCGATCGACATCGCCACGCAATTGCGGCAGCTCCTGCTCCCGGAGCGCAGAGATCTCATGGCCCTGCCGCGCGCGAGTCTGAGCCGACTCATCGCTGGACTGCTTGATGCGCTGCTGAAGATCCCGCTCCGTCCGTTTGAGATCAGCCTCTTGCGCCACACAGCCGGCGGTAAGCACCGCGCAGAGCGAGATCCAGACTCCGCTCATCTTGCCATCAATCCACATCACGCTAGCTACTCCTCACAGGCAACTCGCCCCCGACTACTTTCCCGACTTCACCACCAGATGGCCACGCCGATTCTGCTGGTAGCAGGGCTCCGCATGTTCACTGCAGGACGGCTGTTCTTTTCCATAGGACACCACGGACAGACGATTGGCGCCAATACCCAGTTCGACCAAATAGTTCCGCACAGCCTTCGCCCGCTTCTCTCCCAGGACAAGGTTATAGGCGGAGGTTCCGCGCTCGTCACAATGCCCCTCGATCTTGATCTGCGCGCTAGAGCTGGACTTGATCCACTCGGCATCGCGAGTCAAGGCCTGGCGTCCCTCCTCGGAAATCGCCCAACTATCGTAGGCGAAAAACACATCGCGCAACCCGGCTGCGGCTGAGGCGGCCTGCTCGGCACGGAGATCATCCATTTGCCGCGCGGCGCTGGCGGAGGGATCGACTTTCGCCAGCATCGTGCCATTCCCCACTCGCTCCTCCGACGGGCTCTTGTCGAGACCCCGAAGCCCGCTGCCACTCGGCTGAACCCCGGTGCTCGGGAAGCTGCCGGACGTGACGCCGCTCTCTGCGCTTCCAGTCTTCGCCGGAGCTTGAGCAGACGAATCGCCGCCCGATTGAACGGACTTCGACGCGCAGCCAGCCAGACCAATCAATGCCAGGCTCATCATCGCCAAACCGTACATATACAGTGTCTTTTTCATGGATCGCTCTCCTCTTTGTAAGTTACTCATCTCAACCGTTACCCTCGTGCATTCGACTCACACCATCGCACGGTCAGCCTCAGGATGCCGGAGACCAGGAGGGCGCGCTATTGCGCGTGCCTTCAAAGGTCAGCCGCTCGAGATTCTTGCCGTCCGCATCGATCATATAGATGTGGCTCTTTCCCTCGACCGTCGAACTGAACACCAGATGGCGGCCATCCGGGGACCAGGACGGCGAGTCATCGACGCCCAGCCCCGTCGTCAACTGCATCCGCTTCTGCCCATCCGGCGAGATCACGCACAGCTTATACTCTTTATGAATCCGGCACACATAGGCGATCCAGTTGCCGCGCGGCGACCAGACCGGCGCTGCATTATAGTCCCCCTCGAACGTCAACCGGCGCACATTCGACCCATCCGCGCTCATGAGGAATATCTGCGGCCCGCCTCCCCTGTCGGACACAAAAGTCAGCTCTCGTCCATTCGGAGCCCAGGAAGGAGACAAGTCGCCGGACGGATGTACCGTCAAACGCTGAAGGGCTTTCGTTCTGGTATCCAACAGATAGAGTTCGGAATTGCCTTCGTAGCTGGAGGCAAATGCCAGAAAATTTCCATCGGGCGACAGGGCCGGCGTAATATTCAACCCCCCCAGGGACACCACCGTCCACCGCTTGCCCGTCGCCAGCTCGATCATGTCGATGTCCTGCGTATTCCGGCTGCGATAGGCGGTGAAGACGAGAAACCGGCGATCCGGAGACCAGCGCGGCATCAGGTTCAGAAAACCATCGGCCGTCACCTGACGGGCATCATGTCCGTCATAATCCATGACGGAAATCTCGCGGGCGCCCCCATGCTCCGCGACATAGGCGATCTTGGTCCTGGCAATGCCCGGCTCGCCGGTATACCGAAAGACGAGCTCATCGGCAAAACGATGCGCCATGAGCCGCAGGACCGCCGGCGCACCGGCATACCGTTTCCCCCCGATCACCTCGTCGCTGCCGCTGTCATAGACGAGGCCTTCCATATTCACGTCGGCTTCTTTACCCGACTCTTTCAGGCTTGCCTTGCCCCAGACCAGCACCGACACCCCGTTTTCCGCCGCTTGCTTGAAGACGGCCTTGGCGCCGCTCTCCATCCCTGTGCCCAGATCGCGAGCCTTGATCCCCATGCTCGGCAAATCCACCAGATCGAAAACCAAGGAGCGCCTCACATCCTTCTTGAGAACTTCTTCGATCCGCCCCCCCAACCAGTCGGGACCTCCCGCGTTCTGAATCCCTGCAACAGCCAGAGAAATCTTTTGGAAATCTGGGCGAGTCGCTTCAAGAAACACGTCCGCCGCGCCCGATTCAAGAATGCCAAAAGCCCCTGCTGCCAGCAGGAGCCCTCCAACCACCGAACTGATCCATTTCACTTGTGTCATCCGACCGGTTCTCCGACTCGAAATACCATTTCTATATCCTTATAACCGTCCGTCATATCGGCAGGAAAAGCCGGGAGCACTCGCGGCCGCAACACAGCGCGCTGCCCCGCCATGTCGAAATAGGTATTACCAGAGGTCTGCTTAACCACCACATCTTTGATCATCCCATCCCGTTGCAGCCGAAACTTCACGATGACCTGGTAGGTCTGCCCCGCCATATCGACAGGGGGAGGCTCCCACTGGCTACTGATAATTGATTGTACCCGAGCCCAATAGGAACTGGACCCGGCCATGCCAGCAGTCTTCAGCGTCGTTTCAGGAGTCTTCAGCGCCGACACGTTCGCCTGCTGCTGAGCCACCGGCTTGGCCGGCGCCTCACTGGACTTGTTCTCACGTGGCAGATCCAGCTTGGCTGCAGGCTGAAACGGCTTGATCTTCTTCAGCTCTTCTTCTAACTCACGATTGAGATCGTCGCTGACCGACGATCGTGGCGCCGGCTTCGCAACCGGGACTGGCGCCGCATCCGGGACACGCGGGATATCGAGCGACTTCATTTTCGCCGCCTGCTGTGGCTGCCCCACCGACTTTGCGGGGCTCAAATCCCCGAACTTCGGCGCATCAGGAGGCAGCTGAAAATCCCGCAATACATCCCGCTTCACCCCGCCCTTGGGAGGCGCGACGGGAGGAGCCTGTGCGGCTGGCTTGGCTGACGGGGCAGGAACCGGTTTCGGATCCGAAACTTTCGCTGATTCGGTCGGCTTCGCCGGCTCGGCTGGCTTGACCGACTCAGCTGGCCTCACTGGTGCAGGCAGACTGACCAGCGACACTTCCACCGACGTCAACGGCCGTTCAGCCCGTTGCGGAAGCCTGAGTCCTGTCGCCACGAGCACCACCACATGCAGCGCGAGCGACCAGACCAACGTCCGCTTGAGGTGAACCCATACCCCGGCCTGATCGTCCTGGTCGAACCACAAACCTGACTGGACCGTCGCCTGGGACGCCATAATCACCAGCCCCCTCAAACACGTGGCCTTAATTCTTTCGTGGCGGGAGGTGCGGGAGATGCGGCGCGACCACATGTTCTGGTCCGACCGGCTCCGTTACCATCCCGATCTTCTCGATCCCGGCTTTTTTAATGCCGTCAATGACTTGCACCACGACACCATACGGCACGTCGCGATCCGCCCGGAGGTACAGCGACACATCCGGATGCGTCTGCTTCAAGAGCTTCAGCTTTTGCTCAAGCTGAGCCACGCCGACCGGATCTTTATCGAGATACAAGCGGTGATCTTTTTCGATCGTCAATACAGTCCGCATTTCCGGCTTGATCGTATTGGTCGCGGAGGTCGGCAGCTTGATATCCATCCCGCGATACAGCATTGGCGCGGTGACCATAAAAATCACCAGCAACACGAGGACCACATCGACGAGAGGGATAACGTTGATCTCTGCCAGAAACCGGCGGTGCCGAGATTCCAGGGTCATCCTTGGACTCCGGCCGGAACTGGTTTCGCCTTCGCGGTAGTCGAGAGAGAGGCCAGAAGCTCAATGGTCACCGAATCCAACCGGAAGGCCGTATTCCGAATCCGGATGAGGAAGTAGTTGTAGGCGATGACCGCGGGGATGGCGGTGAAGAGACCGGCGGCCGTCGCGACGAGGGCCTCCGCTACGCCGGGCGCAACCGCGGAAATACTGGCGGTCCCTTGCGTCCCGATCTCACGAAACGCGTCGATGATGCCCAGCACGGTTCCAAGCAGACCGACAAAGGGCGCAATGTTGCCCGTCGTGGCCAGAAAGGGGAGGTAGGTCTCAAGCCGTGAAAGCTGACTTTGCCCAAGATAGGAGGCCGCTCGCTCGATGATGTGCTGATCGACGGGTCCCGCGCCGTTCTTCCCCTCGACACGGCCAGATCCCACCCGCTCCATCACCCCTTCGAATACGGTCGCGCAGGGACTCCCTTCGAGTCGTCGGACTTGCCGGTAGAGTTCGTCGATGTCTTTCGTTTTGGCCAACAACGCGAGGAAGCGCCGATCCTCTCGGTCGGCCACCCGGAACGCGCGCGATTTGGAAAAGATTACAGCCCAGGAGACGACCGAAAATACGAACAGAAGCAGAAGCACGATTTTGGAGACCGAGCCAAGCGAGCCGACCAGTCCGGACAGACCTGTCTGAAACATGCAGCGCTAACCTTTCCAGACTCTCGGAAGTACTCACCCTCCTGCCTGCGGATTCCAGCAACACGGGGAAAATGGCGGGGCCGACGGGATTTGAACCCGCGACCTCCAGATTGACAATCTGGCGTCCTAACCAGCTGAACGACGGCCCCTCGATACTCAACGTATAGCGGAAGATTTTACTGACAAGACGATAACTGGCGGTTGGTCCCGTCTGAAGTTTTTATTGCTCGTATTCTCTCCGTCCTGTCCCCTTCACCCAGTATTTCCCTGGTAGGCGGAACAGGGATCGAACCTGTGACATCCACCGTGTAAAGGTGGCGCTCTGCCAACTGAGCTATCCGCCCGATTTCCTTAGCAAGCTGGGCCGGATGCTACCAAGTCCACCGGCCCATGTCAACCGAATCTCGCACTCTTCTTGCATTTTCTTCGCTCTCACGCAGGTAAATCGCGTCGTTTCGGTTAGGATTTTTTCCCGCGGCTCCGGCCCGCCCTGGGGAAATAGGCGTCATGAACCCGCTTCAACCGTCCCCGCTCAACATGAGTATAAATCTGCGTCGTCACAATATTGGCATGGCCCAGCATCACCTGAACAGACCGCAAATCTGCGCCGCCTTCGAGCAGATGTGTGGCAAACGAATGGCGGAGCATGTGAGGCGAAATGATCTGCGTAATGCCCGCTCGCTGCGCGCGGCGCCGCAGTAGCTTCCAGAACGCTTGCCTCGTCAACGGGCCGCCCCGCCGCGACACGAACAGATACCGGGAGGCCCGTTGCTTCAGGAGCCGGGGCCGCGCCTCTTCTACATACTGATGTAGCAACTGCCGCGCCCCCTCACCCATCGGCACGAGACGCTGCTTCGACCCCTTGCCTGTGACCCGGAGATAGCCGACCTCGAGATTCACCTGCGAGACCTCAGCCGTCACCAGCTCCGAGACACGCAGCCCCGTCGCATAGAGCAATTCCACCATGGCGCGGTCGCGCAAGTCTTCAAGGGTGGGAACCGCCGCCAGATCCAATAGGGCGGTCACATCGTGCTGCGGCAGCGTTTTAGGCAGCCGAACGCCTTTCGCCATCGAAGGCAGCCCGACGACGGGACTCTCTTCGATCATCCGTTCCTGCAATAAAAACCGGAACCACCCACGAATCGCCGAGAGACAGCGAACCGAGGAGGCGCGAGACAGTTTGGCCTCATGTAAGGAGCGGAGAAATCCCGTTACCGTTTCCGCTGTGACCTGTTCGGGCGGTACGGAGCCGGCTCGCTGCACATAGGCATGGAATTTACTCAGGTCCCGCCGATAGGCCTCGACCGTGTTGACGGCAAGACCGCCCTCCACTCGGAGATGGCGCAAATATCGCTCGGCCAGCGGGTCCAACAGCATCGGCGCGATGATAGCCAATCACTGCGGTGAACACAACGAGCCTGGCGGGAGTTACCTTGACACCCTCACAAGGTTTCCGATAGTAGTCACTGGCGCATCACCCATCTGTCACAGCGCCAGGAGCCTATGACCCACCCGGCATCACCCGCATTGTCCCCTCGCACACCGACCCTCGCGACAAGCTGGGGCACGGCGCTCGTCCTGACATGGGGACTGCTCTGGCCGATGGGGGCCTCGCTCACTCCCGTCGTCTATGCACAAACGGGCGCCCAGGCCCCAGCGAACCATCCGGTCCTGACCCAGGCGAAACGTTTACTGGATGCGGAACGGGCGGAAGAAGCGGTCACCCTCCTCCGTCGTTTTCTGGCCACGTCTCCGAAGCCTGAGTTCCTTGACGACACTTATTTATTACTAGGCGCAGCCCTGCATGACACCCAACAATATGGGGAGGCCCTCAAATACTTGCAGCAACTGCAGGCGGAGTTCCCCGCCTCCGAGGTCACAGACCGGGGCAAGCTGCTGCAGGCCCGTTCCCATGCGGCCATGGGCAACCTCGACCTGGCCCTCCCGCTCCTCACCAGTCTCCGCACCCTCTCAAAAGATGACAACATCAAACGCGAAGCCCTGCGTCTGAGCGGGGACTTCTACGCACAGAAAGACGACACCATCCGCGCCATCCAAGCATGGCAGGATGAAATGGCCTTGGGCACCGACGCGCAAGCAGAAGACGCACGAGCCCGTATCCGCACGTTGCTCGGCGACACATCGGACCGGAAAGCCCTTGAGCGCATCCGGGAAACATTTCCTCGCAGTTTTCCCGGCGACCTCGCAGCCCTCCGCCTCATCGACTTCTATGTCGAGCGGAGCGAAGAACATCTGGCCGTCCGGCAAATTCAACAGTTCCTCGCCAACTTCCCGGCGCATCCCCAGGCAGCCAAAACCCTGGAGCTCCTCGCCACACTCCAATCCAAGCTGAAATCCCATCAGTTCTTCGTCGCAACGGTCCTGCCTCTTTCAGGAAAGCTCGCCCCCTTCGCGACCGAAACCCTCAACGGCGTGCAACTAGCTATCGAAACACATAGAGAGCGAGGAGGAGTTCCCTCCATCGGTCTCATCGTCAAGGATTTCGAATTCGACCGCGCCTCATTTTTAGACGACTTCTCCGGACTCTTGAACAACGACCACCCCCTGGCCGTCATCGGCCCGCTCCTCTCGAAACATTTGCCCGCCATGGCCGAACTGGCCGGGCGAGCCCATACCCCCTTGATCACGCCAGCTGCGACCCTCCCCAACGTCAGACGGCTGGGCTCCTATGTGTTCAGCACTTCCCTCACCTATCAGCTCCAAGCCAAGCGCATCGCGACCTATGCCATGAAGGAACAGAACTTCCGCCGGTTCTGCATCCTGCATCCCGACACCGCCTATGGCCGCGAATTGGCCAGGCTCTTCGCCCAGGAAGTGCGCCAAGCCAAAGGGGAAGTGATCGCCATCGAGTCCTACAAGGAAGGCGAGCCAGACGTCAGCACGCAGCTCAAGCATATGAAAGCGGAGGACCTCAAGCGCTATGGCCTCTCCGTACCGGTCGACCTGAGCAAGCTGGCAGGAAAGCAGACGAAGATGGACAGGAAAATCCTCTATACGCCGGGCTTCGATGCGATCTTCATTCCCGGTCGCGCCGCCGACGCAGGCCTCATCACGGCGCAGCTCAATTTCCATGACATGAAAGTGCCATTTCTCGGCGCAAACGGATGGAACTCGACGGACTTCGCCCGCACAGCCGATTCATCGATCGACGGAGCCGTGTTCGTCGATGGCTTCTTTGTGGATAGCCCCAATCCTTCGGTGCAGGACTTTGTCGACCGCTACAAGAAACGATTCCAGACCAGCCCAACCCTCTTCGCCATGCAGGGCTATGACGCCGCAAAGCTGGTGATCGATGCGGCGAAAAAAGGCGCGTCCTCCGGCGAAGCCGTCCGCGACCAGTTCATGACCCAGCCGGACCTTTCGCCGCTCGCAGGGCCGGCGTCCTTCGGACCGGACGGAACCTTGAATCGGCCGCTCTTCCTCCTGCAAATCAAACGAGGCCGATTCCTCCAGATCAATTGAGAAAGCCGACCCCATGAACTCCCTCCCACAGATTCTGCATACCATCTCCTATATGGGGCTCCCGCTCCTCTTCGCGATGGTGCTCCATGAATATGCCCATGGCTGGGTCGCCTATCGTTGCGGCGATGCGACCGCCAAGCTCCAAGGCCGCCTCACCATGAACCCCCTGGCGCATATCGATCCCTTCGGGACCATTATCCTGCCGCTGCTCTGCCTGGCGATGCCGGGCGGATTCTTTCTCGGCTGGGCCAAGCCGGTCCCGATCGACCCGCGCGCCATGCATCAACCCCGCCGCGACATGGCGCTCGTCGCAGCAGCGGGGCCTGCCATGAATCTCGCGTTGGCCATCGGCAGCGCCCTCCTCTTCACGCTCCTCCTGTCCATCGAACCGGCGATTGGAAGCTACTGGTCCGGACCGGCGGACAGCGCCATCCCGGATACCTGGAGCACGAAGCTCCTGCTGCCGATCGCCGTGATGGCCGTCTACTCCGTCTTGATTAACGTGCTCTTGATGCTGTTCAACCTGCTCCCTCTTCCCCCGCTGGACGGAGGCAGGATTCTCACGAGCCTGCTCCCCCCCGCCGCGGCACAGGTGCTCATGCGCGTGGAGCCCTACGGCATGTTCGTCCTGATAGGGCTGATCATTTTCGATCCGCAGATCCACATTATCCATACGATCACCAGCACCTTGACCCATAGTCTGTCCAATACGATTCTCTCCACTGCCATCGGTCTCGGAACAGGAAACACACCATGACCACACCCAGAAAACGAGTCCTCAGCGGCATGCAGCCGAGCGGGCTGCTCCATCTCGGCAACTATCTCGGCGCATTAGAGAATTGGAAAAGCCTACAGAACGAATACGAGTGTTACTTCTTCATCGCGGATTGGCATGCGCTCTCGTCGAACTATGCCGACACCAGCCGCATCCGTGAGTTCGTTCACGAACTCTTGATCGACTGGCTGGCCGCCGGCATCGACCCGGCGAAAGCCACGGTGTTCGTCCAGTCGCGCATCCCGGAACATGCCGTCCTGCATCTCCTGCTCTCGATGATGACGCCGGTCTCCTGGCTGGAACGAAACCCGACCTACAAAGAGAAGCAGGAAGAGATTAAGGATCGCGACATGACCACGTACGGATTTCTGGGCTACCCGGTCCTCCAGGCCGCGGACATCCTGCTCTATAAGCCGGATTTCGTGCCGGTGGGCAAAGACCAATTGCCGCATCTGGAACTCACCCGGGAGCTGGCCCGCCGGTTCAACAGCCTCTACAAGCCTGTGTTCCCCGAACCGGTTGAACAGCTCACCAAGTTCCCGAAAGTGCTTGGGACGGATGGCAGGAAGATGAGCAAGAGCTACGGCAATACGATCAACCTGTCAGACGCCGAACCGGTCGTGCGCCAGAAACTCAAAACGATGGTCACAGACCCGGCCAGAGTCCGGCGCCACGACCCGGGCAATCCGGACCTCTGTCCGGTCTACGATTTCCATAAAATATTTTCCTCGCCGATGGTGCAGGAGCAGATCAATACGGAATGCCGGAGCGCCGCTATCGGCTGTATCGACTGCAAGAAGCTGGTGGCAGACCGGGTCGTCGAACGGATGACGCCGATGTGGGACGCACGCGCGATCCTGAGCAAAGACCCAGCGTATTTGCAGGACATCGTACAAGAAGGCAGCCGCAAGGCCAGCGAAGTCGCCAAGGCGACGCTGCACGATGTTACCGAAGCGATGAAGATCTAGCAGGATGCTGAAACAGTCCGCTGGCGCCGATCAGCTACAAGGCAAGAGACGAAACGCCGATTATGCCGTGAAGGAACAGACGATGAGAATAGTGGCGCTGGTCGCGATTCTACTGGGAGTGAGTTGGGACACAGCCTGGGCGGGCGATCCCCCTTGCGACAAATATCCCCCGGCCAAACAGACCAAATGCGCCGCAGTCTGGAAAGAACTGAACCAGGAAGACGGCCCCTCGATCTCACAGTTCGGGCTGGCCCAACTGAAACGGCGAGAAGAAGGCAAAATCAACGCAGAGCAACATCTCTCCGAAAACATGACCTTCATCAAACAGTCCACCCAGAAACGCCTCGAACGACTCCGCGCCAGGATGGAAAAAGAATAGCCCTCACAAGTCTCTCGCCTTCGGCGAGCCGCAGATGCGGCCCAACAAGAAACGCTCTCCCGTAGAACGCTCAAAAAGACTGTCCGGCGAGGCCGCAGGCGAGTCGAAACCGAAGGCGTGCCCTCAGGGGCACGTTGAGGATTTCGATGAGCCGAGAACGAAGCTGGCAGGCTTTTTCAGCGTTCTACTAAAGACGGACAAACTGATTCGTTTCTTTTTCTATCCCGATCTCTGTCTCCGGTCCATGCCCGGTCACGACGATCGTGGCATCGTCCAGACTATAGAGCCGCTCGCGAATGGATTGCTCGATCGTATCGAAATCTCCGCCCCAGAGATCCGTGCGCCCGATGCTGCCGCGAAAAAGCGTGTCACCGGCCAAGACTAATTTGTCGCCGGGGAAATGAAAGCTCATCGACCCTCGTGTGTGACCGGGCGTGTGGAGCGCGACCACCGAGACTTGCCCGATCAGCAGCTTCTCCTCATCCTTCAACCAATAGTCCGGCAGCGGCACCGGCACATAGGCGACGCCGAAGAGCTCACATTGCACCTCCAGCATCTTCCAGAGGTCCAAGTCATCGTGATGCAAGCACAGGGTCGCCCCTGTCGCCTGCTTCATGTCACCTGATGCCAGAAAATGGTCGAGATGGGCGTGGGTATGGAGAATATGCGTGACCGTCAGACCGAGCTGCTGCACCTCGCGCAAAATCCGCTCCGGCGCGCCGCCCGGATCGACCACGATCGCCTGTTTCGTCACAGGGTCTCCGATGATCGAGCAATTGCAGCCGAGGGGCGGGACGGAAAATGTTTTGCGGATCATCCGTGGCATCATGCCCGCATGCTACAGTCCTGGCCCCTCACGGCGCAAGGAGCGGAGCCTCTTCCTCCGGTCCTGCAAGCTCCTTCTCTTCTTCCGGAGCTTGGATGGCCCAGACGACTTCCGTATCAAGGATCGTCCATTCTCGTCCCCGGCGAACAAACCAGAATAGAAAACCCGCGCCAGTCCCATCAGGACGAAGGATTTCGACATAGAGCAGGGCCTGATCGTTACGAGGACTTCGCGCCACGCGAGAAAAGGCCAGGCGCTCCAGAACTGAGGGTGCTTGAACCGACCTCCCATAGGCCACCGTGACCGGACGAGCCAGGGACACTTCCGGTTCTTCAATCGTATCCCCCGTGGCGAACCGGTAGCCGACACCGAAATGAAATCGCCCTGCAAGCCGGCTCGGCTGCCGATTGAGCAGGATAAATCCCCGGATCAGCTCCAATGACAGTTCGTCGCCGAAATAGCCCCCTTCACGAAAGTTTTCGACCGTCGGCGATTCTTCCTGATCCGGAGCGAGACGAAACCTCGTCATTCGTTCGATGACGACGAGCCGAGCCGCCGACGTCAGGAACTTGCTCGTCACCACCTGGTCATAAAGCGCGTAATCTTCGGCGGGAATGACCGCGCCGTTCTGATCCGACCCGGCTATCGCCCCAGACAGACAGAACAACCCCGTCACCAGCGATAGGACCATGACCAGAACCCTACGACAAGTCATCATGGTGCGAGCATAACGCCGGACAGCAACACGGTCAATTCATGGAACCCGGCGTGGACAAGCTGGAACGAAGCGTGGATAATCGAGAACATCGGATGGAGGGACGTGCGTGCGGGATAAGACTCAGCCGAATCAATGGCCCGAGTGGATCGGAGCGAGCGCGCTCTTGCTCCTCATCGTCATGGGAGGGCCGCAAGACGTGATGGCCGGGGCCAAGTCATCGCCGGAACTGGCCCGCCATTTGGCCGGAATCGCAGCACTGGCTCAGGCCTCGCCAATCGTCACAATCCCAGCCGGTCCGTTCCTGCTCGGCAGCAAGCGAGTGGATGACGACCCCTATGGAAACTGGACCCAGTTCGACAATACGGAGCTGCCGCAACATCGCGTCTGGCTGGACCGCTACGAGATCGATCGCGACGAAGTGAGCCTCGGGGAATATCTGGCTTTCCTGCAACAGCAGAAGCTCCATCCGTCGGACGAGCTGCAAAAACTCATCTGGCACGTCATCACGATCCATTCCGTCTCGGACCAGACTCTCAGCCGGTGGCCCGCCCTCTATGTCACCTGGACCGAAGCGAAAGATCTCTGCGCGGCAAAGCACAAACGGCTTCCGACGGAAGCGGAGTGGGAGAAAGCGGCGAGAGGACCGGACGGCGGACTCTTTCCCTGGGGGAAAGCGGATCCCGACCAAACCCTCGCCATGTTCGGGCAGCACCACATGCATGAAATCCCCATTCTCGCGGCGGTGGATTCGCATGACGCAGGCAAGAGCCCCTATGGCCTCCACCATACAGCGGGAAACGTCGCCGAATGGGTGCAAGACTGGTTCGGGTTCGACTACTACGCCTATATGCCGGAGCGCAATCCGCCTGGCCCGACCAGCGGGCGCTACAAGAGCGTCCGCGGCGGCTCCTGGAAAAGCAACCAGATCATGCTCCGAACCGCGACCCGTGGCGGGTCAGCGCCGGATCAACGGTCCCCCGCCATCGGATTTCGCTGCGCGCAATCGACCGTTCAAGAAGAAACACCGACCGTTGTAAAATAGCCCGTTGCTTAAGCTACGGCACATTCATGATGGCCGATACTCACAGCCCCATGCGCGCTGACACAACCGCCAGACGAGCCACGAGATCTCGCCTGATTCTTCTGATCGCAGCGATCACCGTAACCGGCTGTGCCGGAAGCCAGACAATCTCCACCGACCGCCAGGCCTGTTGCCAGAGGGAAGACGCCAGCCCCCATCGAGCCGCCATCGTCCGCACCGCCACCCAACTCATCGGAGCCAGCACCCTTGAGGTCAACGGCCGCCCGATCGCCTACGACTGCGCCGGCGTCACCCGCGCCATCTTCCTAAAGCACGGCATCGATCTCTACGACAGTAGCGCGCGCGATCCCAACGCCAATGGAGTCCGGCTCATCGATGCCCATGTGCGTCAGTACGGCACCCTCCATCGAGGGCCGGTCGTCCACCCAGGCGATCTCGTCTTCTTCAATAACACCTGGGACTATAACGGGGATGGCAAGGTGAACGATCCGCTGACGCACGTCGGGATCGTCGAATGGCAAGAGCCCGATGGCACCATCCTCTTTATCAGCCGCGTGGCCGGCGCGGTCGAGCGCTACCGCATGAACCTCGCCCTCCCGCACGTCCATAAAACCGCCGACGGCAAAATCCTCAACGACTACCTCCGCCGCAAGGACGCCATCGACCCAGCCAACACCGGCTACCTCACGGGGGAACTTTTTGCCCAGTTCGCCACTCGAATCGGGCGCTAAGAAGAGACGGCATCGTCCGCACCGGCTTCCTCGCGTCGTGGCAGCGACTCCATTCTGCGAAAGCTCTGCTACACTAACTCTATGGCACCATCGTCACCCTCGACTCCGCCAGTCCAAGACAACCCTCTGCGCTGCACGCTGCTGGAGATGCGCGAGAGGCTCCTGTCGCTCTATAGCGCGTTGATTACGGCGGAGCAACTCACCTACGAACGCATCCACGGCCGCGTCGAATCGCCGGACGAGCTCCTCCATTTGGTGCTCCACGATTCCTGGTTCACCTGGCTCTGCCCCGTCCTGGATCTATTAGTCAGGATCGATCAACTCCTGGGCGACGACGCGTGTGACCTCACCCAGGAAACCCTCGAACATCTTGTGACGGCTGTGCGCAGCGTGACCCGCCCCTCAGTTGAGGGCGACAGATTCGAGCGCGCCTACTACGAGGCCCTCCAGCGAACCCCCGATGCCGTGCTCGCCCACTTTCAGATCACACGCATTCTGCTGGCAAAAGCAGCCTAACTCTTCCCACACAAGCCACTCAGCCCTTCCACATTCCATTCCTGCTCCTTAGCAGGCTGCTGAACAACTACAGGATGCTCAAAAAAGCCGTCCAGCAAGGCCGCAGCGAGTGAAGCACCGAGGCGTACCCTTGTGGTACGTTGAGCCTCTTCGTGAAGCGAGAACGCCGCTGGAGGACTTTTTCAGCATCCTGCTACAGGACGGGACTGAATCGACCGATAGTCACACTAACAAGGCAGGCATCGACCTCCCGACTGAGTGCCCGAGGTCGCAGGTTCCCCCAATGATCGAATAAAGGTGTCTTATGGCAGCTGTATCGCACAGAACTTCGACCAGGGAATCCTGCGTCCTCCGCGAAAAAATCCTCGACGTGCGGGGCGGCCTCCTGGGGCTCCATAAGTCCCTCATTTTGGCAGAACAGGTGACCTATGAACGTATCAATGGCCGCGTTGAGTCAACCGGCCAACTCCTACAACTAGTCCTGAACGATCCCTGGTTCACCTGGCTGCACCCCATCTCGCAACTGGTGATCTCGATTGATGACCTCCTGGAGAGCGAGCTCGACCTGTCGCCGGTAGAAGTCGAGCATTTCCTGATAGAAGTCCGATCCCTCATTCGCCCTTCGGAGGAAGGAGACGGGTTTAAACGGAGTTACTACGAAGCCCTTCAGCGGGATCCCGATGTCATTTTCTCTCACGTTGCCGTCAAGAAGCTCCTGACTAAAGCCGCAGCAGAGTCCTCCAGACTCCTCGCCTAGCAGAATGCTGAAAAAGTCCGCCAGCGTCGCTCTCGCATCGTTCAGTCCCTCAACGTATCCTAAAGGGTACGCCTCGGTGCTTCACTCGCTGCGGCCTTGCTGGACGGCCTTTTTGAGCATCCTGTAACAGCTGCCTCCTGCGCCCCCTAGCCGCCCCCGTCTTTCTCGGCAAAAAATGCCTAGCAGCCAGGTCTCCCTCTTGCCACGCTCATTCGAGGCAGCAGCAAGCGAAGAGGCGAGTCGTACTCTCGCCGTACGTTGAGCCTCTGAGCGCCGCGAGAACGCCCCTGGCAGCCCTTGTCAACAGCCTGCCAGTTAAGTTTCCCACATATCTACCGATACACCCTTAGTGCCAATCACAGGAGACCTGACAATGCAACCACGATGTCTTCGAGTTCCCGTCGGCTACTCTGCCAGCATCCAAAGCGATACCGGCGCCGGAGAAGGGGTCGTGCTCGACCTCTCCCCAACTGGTTGCAAGATGCGCAGCGATGTCGCGTTGAACACGGGGACCTATCTCGCGCTACAGATTGCCGTAGCTCAGGAGCGGACTCCTCTGGCAGTAGAAGTCTCGGTGGTTCGCTGGTCCAAGGACGGCCATGTTGGAATAGAATTTATTCGGTACAGTCAAGGCGACCGCGAACGAGTCACAGATCTTGTCGGGATCGTGCCACCGGCGGACATGCCGGCCCAGCCTGACTACGCAACCTCGACGTTAACCGCCATCAGCGCGTAATCCTTCCCACGGCGAAACGCCCGTATCTCGTGAAACGTGAAACGCGAGGTATGAGGGAAAGGCGCGAGCCGAAGTCAGTTTCAGCTTTCCTTCTCAGCCAAGCCTCGGTGGGTCCCAGTTCTTCCAGTGGGGTCGCGCGGCAGCATGCCAGCGCTCAGAGTAGATGTCGATAGGCAGAGAAAGCGAATTAGGTTAGAAAAGACTCCCAGTACATTTTCCTGTCTCCACGAGAGATACAGAAGCCTGGTTACTTTGTTTTCGCTGCTCAACAAGCTGCAAAGTTAAGCAGCGACCCCACACTTTGCATTTAATCCTATCCCCGACAGAAACCCTGTCCGTAACCAGAACGTCCGAACGGGCTCGACCGAAGGGAGTATTGTTCTTTTTATCAAAAAGAATCCCCGTTCATTTTCTTGTTCTCTCGATGCCAAGTACGCTTGACGCTTTTCGACCTACCGTCATAGATATAGATATTTTGAAACTGGCAGTCTAAGTTGAGAGTTAGTAAATATTCGTCAAGGTCCGAGAGCCAGATTTCATCGGGAAACATTGGGTTCATAGCAATGTAGGCCAGCAAGCTCAGTGTTCCCTTCGGCTGATACACCTTCGCCATCTTGCTAGCAATCGCATTTACGGTTGGATCACCAACTCTCACGACTGACGGGACGTCAAAGAGTGGTCCGATGAACTGTCCCCGATAGATCGCGATGCGATCTATGACATCATAAAGTGGTCCTCCATCAGCAAATACTTCGCCAACAAACCCAGCAGGCAGTCCCATTAGTTGTTCAAACACTTGAGCTAGTGAATTCTTTCGTTGCCGCAGGGTCAGGGAATCCCGGAAGCCGATGAAATGTCCGCATCGGAGTAGAGCCCCCGGAAAGCGGCGGCCTGATCATCCGGAAGAACATCGAGATGCTCTTGGCAGGCGTTCTTGGTACTTAGCTGGGCTCCGATTGAGCGGGAAAAGTCGTTATCGATGATCTCGACAAGCTCAAATGCTTGAGGAGAGCCATTATCTGGAATGAAGAGGATATCTGGCTCGGGAATGGGCCTGCTACTGAAGGTTCCACATGGGAGAAGACCACACGTCTCCGCAAAGCTCTTAAAGACAAGCTGCTCACGCTGCTCTCTGGTGAGTTGCACTCAGTACGCCCCATAATAAAGAACAGGACCGGAAATGGAGACAGCGTACTTTTCACACGACATTGTGTCAACCAGACGAGGAGGACAAATGCTCACGCGCGCCAGGGCTCCTCGCTGACTTTGCCGAAGAAGCAGGGTCCCACCGAGGCTTGGCTGAGAAGGAAAGCTGGAAATGACTGAAGCACTGCGATCATATGCGGGTGGCGCGGCGAACTGGGCGCCCCACCGCGCGGAGCGGGGTCCCTACACCGGGCGGGGTGCGAGCACGGTGGGGCTGTTCGCCGTGACAGGACCCGCATATGACCGCAGCCGAAGGAATTCCAGAAGACTTCTGTTCGGATGAGTCCGGAAGGGTCGCTCCGAGAGGCAAGGGAGCGACGAGGTATGGCATCTACTAGAATTGAACGGGATAACTGACCGGTTCGCGCGCAGATACTGATCGATCCCCGCCGCCATCTTGCGCCCTTCGGCGGTGGCCCAGACGATGAACGAGACCCTACTTACGACTTCACTGCTGGAGGCCCCGCGCCAACTAGCGCTGCGCCTTCGCGCTCCAACGCGGTGAGCGCTTTCTGAATCAGCTCCACTTCTTTGGCCTCAAAATATGGCTCGCCACATTGCAGACACACCCACGCCGGGATGGCATCCCAGGACACATGGTACCCCTTCCGATCCAAACTGAAGGGAGCCGTCTTCCGCTCCATCCGCCCCTTACAATGGAGACATTCCATCGCTTACGCCCTCCTCAAGAAATCCGGCGACCATTGCGTTGGATCAGGCACATAGGCTGTGACGACAGCGAGATAGTCATCCTTCGGCGCCACGACGATATGAATCGGACGACCCCCATCTCCAGGGCCAACAAGCAGGCAACTATGGCCGCGAGGATCATCGGGATAATCTTCTACTAATCGACCGGTAATGGCAACCGTTTGCACTTCTTCCGGCGCGATCATCCTGTCTGATCGAGACATCTGTCGAATTGCATGAGGAAGGTACAACAGCCGTTTTCGGCCTGCGGCTCGCACTCGCTCTAGAATGTTCGCTGCCATACGATTGCTCTGGAGCGACTCAGGATCTCACGCGACGCCACCCGTGTCGTACTAAGAAGCGGATTTCTTCGCGGATTGTCCAGCGCGCAAGTATTGATCGATGCCCGCCGCCATCTTACGCCCTTCGGCGATGGCCCAGACGATGAGCGAAGGGCCTCGCTTGGTGTCGCCGCTGGCAAAGATCCCGTCGAGGCTGGTCATGAAGTTATCGTCCACGGCCACTGCGCCACGTGCGTCGTACTTCACCCCGAGGCTGTCCAACAGGCCGTTCTTCACTGGGCCGGTAAACCCCATCGCGAGCAGAACCAGATCGACATCCAGCTCGAAGTCGCTACCGGGGATCGGCGTGAACTTGCCGCCTTCGAACTTCACCCGATTGGCATGGAGCTTCGTCACCTGGCCATTGTGGCCGGTGAACTTGGTGGTCGAGACACTCCATTGACGGTCACAGCCTTCTTCATGCGCATGCGACGTGCGGAGCTGCATGGGCCAGAGCGGCCAAGGCGTCGAATCGGCGCGGGTCGGAGGCGGCTCCGGCAGCAATTCGAACTGATGCGCGTCGACACAACCCTGCCGATGCGCCGTTCCCAGGCAATCGGACCCGGTGTCGCCGCCGCCGATGATGACGACGCGCTTGCCCTTGGCCGTGATCGGCTCCTTCGTGATGGAGATTCCGGCATTGCGCTTGTTCTGCTGCGCAAGGAATTCCATCGCGAGATGCACGCCCTTGAGTTCGCGGCCTGGAATCGGCAATTCACGAGCCTGCTCCGCGCCCATGGAGAGACCGGCCGCATCGAACTGCTGGCGCAACTGTTCGCCCGTCATGTCTTGCCCGATCGTCACACCGGTCTTGAACTCCACCCCTTCGGCCTTCATCTGGTCCAGCCGCCGGTCGATGACCCATTTTTCCATCTTGAAGTCAGGGATGCCGTAGCGGAGCAGGCCGCCGATACGGTCGGACTTCTCGAACACCGTCACACGATGGCCGGCGCGGGCCAGCTGCTGCGCGGCGGCCAAACCAGCCGGGCCTGACCCGACAATCGCGACAGTCTTCCCCGTATTCGTGACAGGCAGGATCGGCTCGACCAAGCCTTCATTGAAACCACGGTCGATGATGTTCCATTCGAGAATTCTGATGGAGACCGGGTCTGAGTTGATGCCGAGCACGCAAGCCCCTTCGCAGGGCGCCGGGCAGAGGCGGCCGGTAAACTCGGGAAAGTTATTCGTCGTATGGAGCGCCTTGAGCGCGTCGTTCCAGCGGCCGCGATAGACCAGATCGTTCCATTCGGGGATCAGATTCACGACCGGGCAGCCAGTCGTACCCTGGCAGAAGGGCACACCGCAATCCATGCAGCGCGCACCCTGGACCTTGAGCTTGTCCTCGGCCAGCGGCTCGTACATTTCCTTCCACTCGAGCACCCTCAGCTCGACCGGTTTCCGCTTGGGGCCCTCGCGGGCATACTTCATGAAACCTTTTGGATCACCCATTCTGTACTCGTCTCTCGTCGTTCGTCTCTCGTCCCTCGCAAAACGCTTCACGTTTCACGAACGACGTTTCACGTTTTATTTGATCGCAGCCGCTTTCTTCTTCCGTTCTTCCAGCACGCGCTTATAGTCCACCGGCATCACCTTCTCGAACTTCGGCAGAATCGCCTCCCAGCTATCGAGGATGCGTTTCGCGTTCCGGCTACCGGTATGCATGAAGTGCGACGTGATCATCTGATGCAGCAGCTTCTTGTCTTCTGCCGTCGTCACCTTTTCCAATTCCACCATGCCGAGGTTGCAGCGAGCGGGGAACTTGTCCAGTTCGTTCAGCACGAAAGCCATGCCGCCTGACATGCCCGCCGCAAAGTTCCGGCCTGTTCGGCCCAAGACAACGACGACTCCGCCGGTCATATATTCGCAGCCGTGATCGCCCGTGCCTTCGACGACTGCCCTGACCCCGCTGTTCCGCACCGCAAACCGCTCGCCTGCCATGCCGTAACAATAGGCCTCGCCCTGCGTCCCGCCATAGAGCGAGGTGTTGCCGATGAGAATCGTCTCTTCCGGCTTGTAGAGCGCCTGCTTCGGCGGGAAGACGACAATCTTTCCTCCCGACAGCCCCTTGCCCAGATAGTCGTTGGACTCGCCCTCAAGAATGAGCGTGATGCCACGGGACAGGAATGCGCCAAAGGACTGGCCGGCGGAACCGGAGAACTTGATCGTGATGGTATCGTCCGGCAAACCCTCAAGCCCGTACTGTTTCGCCACGCGGCTGGACAGCATCGTCCCGACCGTGCGGTTCACATTTCGGATGGGCAGATCGAGCGTGACTTTTTCTTTCTTCTCCAACGCCGACTTGCAAAGTTCGATCAACTTATTATCGAGCACGTCCGCGAGGCCATGGTCCTGCTTCTGCACGCAATAACGGGCAATCTCCGGCCCCACCTTGGGCGCTTGCAAGAGCGGAGAGAGATCCAGCCCCTTGGCCTTCCAATGGTCGACGGCCTTTTGAGCTTTCAATTTATCCACGCGCCCGACCATCTCGTTGATGGTCCGGAAGCCCAGCTTGGCCATGATCTCGCGCAGTTCTTCCGCAATGAAGAAAAAGAAATTCACGATATGTTCCGGCTGCCCGGAGAATTTCTTACGCAAGGCCGGGTCCTGAGTCGCAATGCCGACCGGACAGGTATTGAGGTGGCATTTTCGCATCATGATGCAACCCTCGACGATCAAGGGTGCGGTCGCAAACCCGTATTCCTCGGCGCCCAAAAGTGTGGCGATCGCCACGTCGCGCCCGGTCTTCAGCTGTCCGTCCGTTTCCACCCGGATGCGGCCACGCAAATCATTGAGCACGAGGGTCTGATGCGTTTCGGCCAGGCCCAGTTCCCACGGCCCGCCCGCATACTTGATGGACGAAAGCGGAGAAGCGCCGGTGCCGCCGGAGTCGCCGCTGATGAGAACCTTGTCCGCATGGGCCTTCGCCACTCCTGCCGCAATCGTGCCGACGCCCACTTCCGAGACGAGTTTGACCGAGACCGCCGCGTCCGGATTGGAATTCTTCAAATCAAAAATGAGCTGCGCCAGATCTTCGATGGAATAGATATCGTGGTGCGGCGGCGGCGAAATGAGCTGCACGCCAGGCGTGGCATACCGGAACCGCGCAATGTTCTCATCGACTTTATGGCCCGGCAACTGCCCGCCCTCGCCCGGCTTCGCGCCCTGCGCCATCTTGATCTGCAATTCTTTCGCATTCACCAGGTAATGGCTCGTGACGCCGAACCGCGCGGAAGCCACCTGCTTGATATAGCTGTTCTTGGAATCGCCGTTGGGCAACGGCGTAAACCGCTCCGGGTCTTCCCCGCCCTCGCCGGTGTTGCTCTTGGCGCCCAGGCGGTTCATCGCGATGGCCAAAGTCTCGTGCGCTTCCTTGCTGATCGAGCCGAAGGACATGGCGCCGGTCGTGAACCGCTTGACGATCTCCTTCGCCGATTCCACTTCTTCAAGCGGGATAGGCTCCGGCAGGAACTTAAACTCGAGCAGTCCTCGCAGATTCGCGCGCCGCTTGCTCTCGTCGTTCACCAGCTGGGAAAACTCCGCAAAGGTCTTCGGATCGTTATTTCTCGTCGCATGCTGCAGCTTGTAAATCGTGTCGGGATTCCAGTTGTGGCGTTCGCCCTGGATCCGGTAATGGATCTCCCCGCCGAAATCGAGCTGCCGGATCGGCGCCGGCTCATAGGCCGTGCGATGCCGCCGAAGCGTCTCGTCGCCGACCTCGCGGATGCCGATCCCTTCCACGCGCGACGGCGTGCCAGTGAAGTACCGGTCGATGAGTTCGTGATTCAATCCGATGGCTTCGAAGATCTGCGCACCGCAGTAGGATTGCACCGTCGAGATACCCATCTTCGAGAAGATCTTGAGCAGCCCCTTATTGATCGCCTTGATGAACTTGCCTTCCGCTGTCTGCGCGTCCAAGCCTTCGGGGAAGTAGCCGTCCCGCTCCATATCCACGATCGACTCGAAGACGAGGTAGGGATTCACGGTCCCGGCCCCGTAACCGATCAGCGCCGCGAAGTGATGCACGTCGCGCGGTTCGCCGGTTTCCACGATGAGGCCGACTTCGGTCCTCGTGCAGTCGCGCACCAGGTGATGGTGGACGGAGGCGATGCCGAGGAGACTCGGAATCGGCGCCCATTCTTCGTTGACCCCGCGGTCGCTCAAGATCAGGAACTTGTACCCTTCTTTAATGGCCTGGGACGCCTCCCTGCAGAGCCCCTCGACCGCCGCCCCGAGCCCCTCCGGCCCCTCGGCGACCCGGAACAGCATCTTGAGCGTCTTGCTCTTGAAATGCGGATCGGCGATCTCGCGAATCTTCTGGAGATCGGCATTGGTCAGAATCGGCTGTTTCACTCTGATCCGACGGCAGGACTCCGGATGCTCGTCCATCAGATTAGGCTTGGGCCCGATGCTGGTCGTGAGCGACATGACCAGTTCTTCGCGGATCGGATCGATCGGCGGATTGGTCACCTGGGCAAAGAGCTGCCGGAAATACTTGAAAAGCAGTTGCGGCCGATCGGAGAGCACCGCCAGGGGCGTATCCGTGCCCATCGACGAAGTGGCTTCCTGCCCCTCCACCAGCATGGGCATGATGACCATCTTCAACTCTTCGACGGTGTAGCCAAAGGCCTGCTGGCGCTGGCGGATCGTCGGGTGGTCCGGCTGCGGCACATTGCTGGGATCGGGCAATTCGTCGAGCGAAATTCTATATTGCGTGACCCAGGACCGGTAGGGCTTGCGGCTCGCGATCTCGGACTTCACTTCCTCGTCGTCGATGATGCGCCCTTGCACCGTATCGACCATGAACATCCGACCCGGCATGAGACGGCCCTTCTGCCGGATCTTCTGGACATCCATCGGCAACACGCCGGCTTCCGAAGCCAGGATCACCAGACCGTCCGTCGTCACTTGATAGCGGCAGGGCCGCAACCCGTTGCGGTCGAGCGTCGCGCCGATAAACTTGCCGTCGGTAAAACAGACCGCCGCGGGACCGTCCCAGGGCTCCTGCATCGCCGCGTGGTACTCGTAGAAGCCCCGCCGGTCGAGATCCATGTGCGGATTCGCGACCCAGGGCTCGGGAATCAACATCATCATCACGTGCGGCAGGGAGCGGCCGCCCATGGTCAGGAACTCCACGGCATTATCCAGGCAAGCCGAGTCGCTCTGCTGCTCGGACACGATCGGATAGAGTTTGGCCAGATCCTCACCGAACAATTCGGAATTGAGCCGGCCCTGTCTGGCGCGCATCCAATTCACGTTGCCCTTCAGCGTGTTGATCTCGCCGTTATGGCAAATGTAGCGATAGGGATGTGCCAGGGGCCAGGTGGGGAAGGTGTTCGTGCTGAAACGGGAATGCACGAGGGCCAGCGCGCTCGTCAAACTCGTATCGCCCAAGTCCTGGTAATAGGCCGCCATCTGGTGGGGGAGCAAGAGCCCTTTGTAGACGATAGTGTTGGCCGACAGGCTCGAAATGTAGAAGTAATCGCGCCCCTGAATGGCCGACTGGCGGATGGCGTTTTCCACCCGTTTGCGAATGACATAGAGCTTCCGCTCGAACTGCGCTTCATTGAGGACGTCGCGAGCGATGAACAGCTGCCGCATGAAGGGCTCGGTGCTGCGCGCCACGGGGCCGATCGCATCGCTCTTGACCGGCACATCGCGCCAACCCAAGAGCCGCGCGCCCTCCTCGCCGATAATTCTGCCAACCAGCGCCTCGCACTGTTGCCGAGCATCGGCCTGGGGCGGGAGAAACAGCATCCCGACGCCATATTCCCCGGCGGCAGGCAGGGCCACCCCGACATCGCCGGCGGCTCGCTTGAGAAAGTCGTGCGGCACTTGCAGCAGAATCCCGGCTCCGTCTCCCGTGCAGGGGTCGCAACCCTGCGCTCCTCGGTGACTGAGGCTTTCAAGGATCTGCAGCCCCTGCTGCACGATCGTATGGGATTTCTGCCCCTTGATGTTGACGACAAAGCCGACGCCGCAGGAGTCCTTCTCCTGTTCAGGGTCGTAGAGGCCTTGCTTCGGTGGAAGCCCGGGGATGCTCATCGTTCGTATCTCGTTAAAAAGGTAGGCGTTTAGGCTACTGGACGGAGGCTACACCAGAGAGGCGATCGGGATGGATAACCCCGTCACTCACAAGGCTTATTCCGTTCGTATCAGCTCCGCCCACCTTAATAGAAGCACGATTCCTCTGTCAAGATTTTCGCTTGCACAGAGGCCCCATAGCGGCAGGCCCCCCAAAGGGGTGATTGGCTTGACTTTGTTTCCCCCTCTGCCCTACCATCCGCCGCATGTCCCAAGGCCCAATCACCTCCACTATCAACAACATGGCGGACGTCTGGGAGGCGTACCGCGATGAATTGGACGGGGTGGAGTGTCAGGTCCGGGCGAACCTCGATTCCAGCGTGGCGCTCGTCAATACCGTCGCCGGCCACATCCTGAACAGCGGCGGGAAACGAATTAGACCTCTACTCCTCCTGCTCTCCGCCCGTCTCTGCGGCTATACCGGTCGCGACCATCACCAACTCGGCAGTCTGGTGGAGTTCATCCATACCGCCACCCTGCTCCACGACGACGTGGTCGACGATGCCGATATCCGCCGGGGCCAGCGAACCGCCAGAAAAGTCTGGGGCAACCAAATCAGTATCCTCGTCGGCGACTACCTCTATTCCAAAGCCATCTGCCAGGTCGTCGACTTCCGGAACCAGGGCATCAACGAAGTGCTCTCCGACGCCTGCAAGAAGATGGCGGAAGGCGAAGTGCTCCAGCTCTATTACAACGGCAACCCCGCCATGCTGGAGACGGACTACTTCAAGATTGTGGAACACAAGACGGCTGGCCTGATTGCCGCCGCCTGTCGCATGGGCGCCATTCTCGCGGACGCCTCGGAAGCGCAGCAGGATGCGCTGTTCCAATTCGGCCAGCATCTGGGAATCGCCTTTCAAGTGGCCGACGACACGCTCGACTACACGGCCAACGGCGAACGGTTGGGCAAAACCCTGGGACAGGATCTCCGCCAGGGCAAGGCCACGTTGCCGCTGCTTCATCTGCTGCACCATTGCTCGGAGCAGGACAAGCGAATGATCATCGACCGCATGGAAACCAGAACCCTGACGGAGGAAGACCTCGCGCGGCTCATTCGCCTGATGAACGACGCTGGCTCGATCGCCTACGCCGCAGACCGCGCACGATCCTACATCGACGAAGCCCAACGAGATCTCAGCCTGTTCGAAGACTGTACAGCCAAACGAGCCCTCTCGGTGGCTGCCGATTATATGGTGACCCGCGACCGATAGATGGGCCCCCCGCCTGCCTCCAGGGAAGAGCCGGGAGCCACGATCTGTCTCTTTCGGTAGTTGAACGCCAACTACCTCCATCACTTACGCAGCAGAGGATGACGCGATGTCGACGATTATTCCGTTTCACGGTACGGTGTATGACGCGAAGGTAGTGGGAGACGTCAAACAGGTCGTGGCGCCGCCCTACGACATCATCGATGCAGCCGGCCAGAAGGCGCTGTACGAACGCCATCCGCAGAACATCATCAGACTGGAGCTCGGCCTCGATCAGCCAGGCGACGGCCCCACAAACAACCGTTACACGCGAGCCGCAGCCACCCTGCAAGACTGGCTCAAGAGCGGGGCCTTGAAACGCGACGCGCAGCCGACGATTTACTACCACACGATCGAATATGCGCCGCCCTATGCGCCAGCCAGCGCGCCGACGAAGACCCTCAAGGGCTTTATCGCCACTGTCAAATTGGAAGCGCTCGACTCCGGACATATCTATCCGCACGAAAACACCCGCTCGGCCGCCAAGACCGATCGGCTGAATCTGCTCGAAGCCTGCAAAACCAACTTCAGCCCCATCTGGTCCCTCTACTCGGACCCCCACAACACGGTCATGGGG
The DNA here is from genome assembly GCA_026387665.1 of Nitrospirota bacterium. Lineage (NCBI taxonomy): Bacteria > Pseudomonadati > Nitrospirota > Nitrospirota bacterium. Next base: position 99,761 of record JAPLLG010000008.1, on the reverse strand, counting down.
CTGCTCGAAGCGGAAATCAAAGGGAAACCGGCCCATATCGATTTTCGCGATGACGAGGGATTCCGGCAACAGCTGTGGGCTGTGACGGATCAGAGCGTCTTGAAGCAAGCCGTCGAAGCGCTGCGCACGAAGCCGTTGTTTATCGCAGACGGCCACCATCGTTACGAGACCGCCTTGAACTATCAGAAGCTCCGCCGCCAGCAAGCAGGCGCGCCGGTCGGCCACCAGCCCTACGACGGCGTGATGATGTTGCTCGCCGCCCTTGAAGATCCGGGACTCACCGTGCTGCCGACCCATCGGGTCGTCACCACGCCGCTCCCCTCCTACGACAAGGTGCGAGCCATCCTGGCCGACCAATTCGAGCTACAAGAATTCTCCTTTACTGCGGGAACCCAGGCAGCGGTGCGCGCGCAATTCATCGAATCCTTGCGCACCAACGGCCGCACCGTGCCGATGTTCGGCCTGGCGCTGAAGGGGAAAGACGCCTACCTCACGCTGACCCTCAAGCCGGCCCATCGTCCGCCGGCATCCGCATCGCCTCGCACCAAGCTGGATGTCTCGCTCCTCCAGCAACTGGTCGTCACGAAGCTCTGCCAGACGCAGCAGGAACAAGAAGCGATCCTCTATACCAAAGACGATCATGAGGCGCTGGATTGGGTGGCGAAGGGGACGGGAACGGGAGCCCTGCTCCTCAATCCCACCAAGGTCAGCGAAGTGCAATCCGTCGCGACAGCTGGCGAACGCATGCCCCATAAGTCGACCTACTTCTTCCCGAAACCGCTGACCGGGTTGGTGATCAACGTCATGGAGTAGCGGGGGAATACGGTAGCACCGCGTGCGGTTCACATAGGCCTGCGTTTCACGTTTGACGTTTCACGGGGCACTCATGAAGGCCAAGATCCTCATCGTCGACGACGACCCCGATATTGTCACGATGCTGGAGGATCGCCTCCAGGCCTCCGGCTACGGAACCGTGATCGCGCACGACGGGGTCGAGGCGCTGGAGCGGATCGAACAGGAAGCGCCGCACCTCATCTTACTCGACCTGGACATGCCCCGACTCACTGGCCTCGAAGTCCTCAAGCGGCTCCCGAAAATCAAACTAGCCGAAGAGCTCCCCGTCGTTGTCATGACCGCCCATGCGTCGATCGATGCCGCCGTCGAAGCCATGAAAACCGGCGCCTACGACTTCCTCACCAAGCCGCTGGATAAAGACCACCTCCTCCTCGTCATCGGCAAAGCCCTGGAGCGGGACAGCCTCAAACGGCAAGTGGCCTGCCTCAAGTCCGAAGTCGACAGCCGCTACGCCTCGATCATCGGCACCAGCGCAAAAATCCGCTCGGTGATGGAATCGGCCCAGCGAGCCGCCAAGTCCGACGCCAGCGTATTGTTACTGGGGGAGAGCGGCACGGGCAAGGAACTCTTCGCCCGTTCCATCCATCAATGGAGCCCGCGGCAAGCCCTGCCGCTGGTGGTCATCAACTGCGTCGCCCTCACGGAAACATTGCTCGAGAACGAGCTCTTCGGGCATGAACGAGGCGCCTTCACCGGCGCGGATCGCCTGCAAAAGGGCAAACTGGAAATGGCGGACGGGGGCACGGTCTTCCTGGACGAGATTGGAGACATGTCGCTCCCGCTGCAAGCCAAACTGCTGCGCGTGCTCCAAGACAAGGAATTTCATCGCGTCGGCGGCACCCGCCTCGTGTCGATCAATGTGCGGGTCATCGCCGCGACGAACAAGGATCTCCGTCTGGCGGTCAAGACCGGCGAGTTCCGTGAGGACCTCTTTTTCAGGCTGAACGTCATCAGCCTGACCATGCCCCCGCTCCGCGAACGGCCCGAAGACCTCCCGGCCCTCGCCAAGTTTTTCCTGAACCGACATGCCAAGGACGCGAAGCGGCCCGGGATACTATTCAGCCCTGCGGCCATGGAAGCCATGAGCCGCTACAGCTGGCCGGGAAACATTCGCGAACTGGACAACGTTGTCGCGCGGGCCGTCATCTTGAACCAGTCGGACAGCATCGAGCCGGATATGCTGTCGCTGGAGGGCATGGGCCGAACTGCGCAAGACGAACGACTCGCCTATCTCTCGTTCCCCTACCATGAGTCGATGGACGCGCACAGCCGCTACATCATCGAGCAGGCGCTGAAAAATACTGCGGGGAATCAAACGAAAGCGGCAGACCGTCTCAAGCTTCAGCGCACGTACCTCTCCCGCTTGATCAAACAACAAAAGATGAAAGAAGAGCAGCAATAGCGCTAGACAGAGCTCAGTAGTCCGCACGTGTGGCACAGCAAGATAACTCACCAGCAGGATGCTCAAAAAGACTGTCCATCAAGGCCGCAGGCGAGCAATCACTTACTACGGGGTGGCTGGGATGATCCCAACTGCGCGCGTCCAACGAGGGCCTTCTGAGGCCGCGCGTTGCGCGAGCACGGGGATCCGTCCAGCTACCCCACCTCACTTTTCAGCATCCTGCTAAGCAGGCAACTGCCGTGTTGCGAGGGTGATGAGGCCGGTTAATGCATCCCGTTCGGCTTGCGCATAATGCTCGGGAGTGCCGACGTCGGACCAGTAGCCCTGATGATCGTACCCAAGCACGACCTCATCACGCTGGATCGCCGCGACATAGGCATCGATGATGGAAGACTCCTTCCCTTGCGGCACATCACGCAGAAGGCGCGGATCGAGGATATGAATCCCGGCGAACATGCGAGGCTGGACTGGGCCGGACTCCGACTTTCCGCGGCCGGTAATACGGACGATACGGTTATCCGAATCCATTTCCACGAGCCCCCACCGTACCGCCTCAGGATCTTTGCGCAAGACCAAGGTGGCTGCGGCTTTTCGCTGCAGGTGAAAGGTCCACAAGGCCCCCAAATCAATCTCCACCAACGTATCGCCGTTCAGCACCAGCACCGGCTCCCCTGAGAAATGCGGCTCCGCCTGCTTGAGCCCGCCCCCCGTGCCGAGAATCACAGGCTCATACGAGTAGACGATCCGCATCCCATAGCGAGAGCCGTCGCCGAGCGCCTGCTCGATCATCGGTCCGAGGTGATGCAAATTGATGACGACATTCTGGAACCCATGCCGTTTCAGGAGCAAAAGGTTCCAGACAATCAGTGGCGTGCCAGCCACGGGGAGGAGCGGCTTCGGAGTCGTGTTGGTCAGCGGTCTCAGGCGAGTCCCCAAGCCCGCTGCGAGGATCATCGCGCGCATGGCAACTCCACATGCGCGCAAGTCAAAAGCACCAAGGTAAAAGGTAAAAGTAACATCGCCCTCCCCCTCAAACTTTTGACTTTTTACTTTTGACTTTTTACTTATCTACTGCAATTCCGGAACATAGCGGGCGAGAAGCTTCCGGAGCGGCTCCAGCTCGGGATACTTCTGGAGATTGCGACGGACATAGTCCAGCGTGCGAGGGATATCGGCGAGGAATTTGGGATTGCCTTTGACGCGGTCGATATAGACGAATCGCCCGGCCGCCTTGAGGTTCCGCTGGATACTTGTCAAGTCGAACAGGCGGCGGAAGGCCACCCGATTGGTCCAGACCTGCCGATGCGCCGCCATCTGATCGAGGTAACGGTTGATCAGACGGTCGATCAGCGCCTCGTCAAGTTCGATATACGCATCGCGCAGCAGCGACGCCAGATCGTAGGTCGCAGGCCCCATCAGCGCATCCTGAAAGTCGATCACGCCCAACCTCGCGCCATCCACCATCAAATTGCGTGAATGGTAGTCCCGGTGGACGAAGACATGCGGCTCCCCCGCCAACAATTTGGCGACCTTCTCGAAGGCGCCGCGGATGTCTCGGCGATCCTCGTCGGTCATCGGCGCGCCCTGCCGCACATCGATCCCATATTCCAGGAAGTGTTCGAACTCCCACATGAGGAGCGGCACATCGAAGCTGCGATGGAATGCCAGACAGTTGGGATCGGCCGGCGAGGTGGCCTTCACTTGCATCTCCACGAGCGCATCGACCGCCTGCGCATAGCGCGCCTCCAGCTCTTCCGCACTCGCCTCACGACAGGCTTCCGACAGAGTGAGGTCCCCGAAATCTTCGAGATAGAGCAGGCCCGCCACCTGATCGTAGTGATAGAGGCTCGGCACGGATACACCGGCTTTGGATAAATGGGAGAGGATGTTCAAAAACGGCAGTTCGGTGACTTGCTGGGCTGCCCCGCTCACAGCCTCTTCCGATTGCTTGAAAGCCTCGGCTTCGGCCAGCTGCATAAGAATCACAGGGCGAACATCTGGCCCGGTCAATTCGATACGGAAATAGCGGCGATTGGACGCATCGCCAGCCAAGGGCGTGAGGGATTTAAATTGTCCCGGAAAGGGAAGTCGGGCCTCGACCGTGGCAGCGACAAGAGTGCGGTCCGGTAACGTCGGTGGTTGTTTCGGTGCAACAGGATCAGTGGTAGCCATAGATAGCGGATTATACGGGGATATCGGGAGGTTGTCACGAACAGGATGGGAAAGGGAGGGACGTGAGGGCGACTCCCGTGCTCCCGGAACGCGCACGATAGGAATGTGCTCGTTCGACGGCCGCAATTGGAGTCACCCTCACGCCCCTCCCAATGGGAGAGGGAAGAGAAGATTAAGAAACTATACACGCTGCAAGACAATCTGCAATAGAGTGAGGCGCACCATCAACCAATAACCCCCTGCGCGCCCCATGGGTTTCCTGGAGAAACATAATTCAATTTAATTTTCTTCTCAGCGACGGTAAGACCAACCGGCCACCAACTCGAAAGGTGCATCTATGAGAAACGCCCAAAGATCGCGCACTAACGGTTGACACTCGCCAGAATCTCTGGAGCTTATCCTTGCGCCTTTATGCATAAGCTCATTTCGCTTCGCACGGGCGCTGACAAGACGCTGATACAGATACTCATCGAGCAACCCGCCAGAATGTAACGCTTTCACAGCGACACTAACCTTCATATCATCAAAGGCACCCTTTGATATTTGAGGAACATTATGCTGCCTTGTGGCGAACGACTTAACTGTGCTGTTGGCGACAAGCCCGTAAGCCATAAATATTTCCCGCACCAATGACTCTATGACTGAAAAATTCAGAGCCAAACTTGCAGCAGCATGCTGTTGATTATGAAGTATGGCTGCTTGATAGTTCATGACCATACATGACTGCAAGTCGGCATATTCAAAATCATTTTGTCGCCCTAAAACATGCCGGACATAGGAGATGGCATCGTCAATGCTGCTCTCCTCCAAGAAATAATTCAGATGCTTCCCATTATTGAGAGCATTCACTTTTTCTTCTATGACTCGACTAATCAATTCTGTCCATTGGACGGAAACTGTGCCTTGCACAATATCAAAGCCCGTAATCCTATCTTGCCCGTTATAGAGAGCGCCCGAGAGAGATGTGTGTGCCTTGGCGGCAACCCTTCCAAAGAACGCCGCCGAGACAAAATTGATAAACAGCATACGCTTTTCCTGCAAATCATGAATGCGGTCGGCATCCTCCATTACCTCTTCCGGCACAATCCCTTGGCCATGAAATTTCAGAACGTCTATAGATGCCAAATCGCTTGAATCTGGGAATATGAACCCAAAAGTTCCCATTGAGGTTATGTAAACGGTAGCCACCCCATCGCAATCAAATGTACGAATCACTTTCCAACAGTCGCTCAGCGCTTGTACTTTCCCGAAAAAGTATCTGGTATTAGGCAAGACAAGAACTCTATTGGGGAATCTTGAGTGTGTGGCAGACATAAGGAGGAGCGCTCTTGAGGGGCACTGTTTGGCTTAACACCCGTTCATCAATAGATTCCCCATGAGCTATTCGCAGAAAAAGACAAAGCCAAGAAGTGCCCGGCACCTCACCTTTGATTTTTATCACAACTCGACAAATCGTCGAATCCACAGTTCGGCTAGTGTCGTAAGGTCTCCTTGATCCGCAGCCCCCAAAGCACCGAGATATTGAGTCCGTGCCTCAGGATCTGGCGGTGCGGTCTCTACATGAGGAAGGCCGAGCTTATAGAGCATGGCTGCGAGCAGGACGCGCCCAATTCGACCATTAAAATCCTTGAACGGATGAATCCATTGGAAGCGCCAGTCGGCCCAGGCTAGAAGCTCTGCACAGTTCGCAACCGACTCCTGATTAAGATGTAACAGCCGTACGCTCAGATCGTCGCAGAATTGCCGCATGTGGATCGGCACTTCGTAGTATGGCGGTGGGGTGTGGGAGCCGACCTGCACATTCACATCACGGAACCGGCCTGCCCAATCGGGGAACAGATGACCCGCGAGCCGCTTGTGGCGGACACACAGCCATTCAGAAGTGAGAATGATCTGTTCGGGCCTGCTCTGAAGAATTTCGTCGTAGATCGCAACGAGCGGAACGGCGAGGTGTTCAGAGAGCTCTTGATAGGAGAGGCGGCCTTCGGCGGTCTCGAATTCGCGAGTGGAGCCTAGCTCGCTTTGGCCTTCAGCATCGCCGTCAGGATCTTGAGGCGATCCGTACTGACCGGCTGACTCTCGAACGCCATGGACTGGCTCACTCGCTCCAGCAGGACTTTCCGATGTGCCGCCGCCACCTTCGCCGGGGTATTGTGCTGGCTGCGCCACTGCTTGAGCCTCACCTCGGCTTGCGCGAGGTCGATCGTCTGGTTTGGTTTCTGATTCATGGCTGTCATTTTCCTTCACTTTTAATGAAGATGCAACCGATGCCGCTTCGACAATCTTAATCTCCTCTTCCGTCAAGCCGTAGAGGTCATAGACCAGACGGTCGATTTCTCGGTCCGTGGCGTCGATCTGGCGTTGGAGACGTGTCTTGTCGTCAGGGTGTGTGGTATTGGCCAGCCGCCTGCGCAGGTCCAACATACACTCAACTAAGGACACCATACTGTCATGCTTTGCTGAGTGTTCTGGAGCTAACAGGTTGAGCCGCGGAATGGGAAGCTGATCTAGGTCTACCTTCTTTACTTGAGCAATGCTTCGGCGGTTGGTTAAGGATCGTGCCTGATAGTATACGCCAAGAAGCTTTGAGTTGAGGATACCAAGAATAAATTTCAGCTCGATCTTAGTATGTGGATTAAAGAGAAAGTACAGTGACTGCTCTGGGAAGATTCCAGAATCATCATACGTGGCTATTATCTTATCGCCAGTTTTCCGAAGAAGAACTTTCCGTTTAGCACCGAGTTTCAATGTGTCTGTTGTGCGACCAGTAATGTTCTGCGGTTTGAACTCGAACCAATACAGTGTTTTTGTCTGGTACCTTCCGATACTGTCACCTTTCATGGTTCGGATTTGCTTCGGGTTCGTCCTTATTTCCTGGATTAGCGCTGACTTGCCTCCAAAGCCAGATGTCGAGTCGCATAGGTCTCCGACGTGCATAGTCCTGGAAGGTTCTTCGAGGACGGCGATAACCTTCATAATGTCTGCGCTCTCGAAGTACTCAAAGGTGTGTGCGGGCTGTCTCAGCAATTCGTGTTGAGGTCGTAAAATGTCAGCCTTGTTGTACTCGGAAATTTTAACTGAGTTCGAGTCAGGCCTGCCTTTCTGTAAAGCAAAAATAAGGGTATCCGCAGTTACTCCAGAGAAAGGAGCCTTATACAGCAAAGACACGATCCGTGATTCGGTAAGAATTCTGTTTCTCAGAGGAACGAACTGACTGTTGAAACCAAGCCGGTCAGGAACGATAAAACTGAAGAAGCCTCGTTCACGTGTTAGGTTGAGACCTTGGGACACGAAGTACTCATACATGTTTGGCATGTACGTGTTTCCGTGAAAATGATTTATTAGATAGTCGACTTGGGGTTTTGGAAAGACATCGTTCTTGAACTTCCCAGAGAGAGAGACCCAGGGCGGATTGCCGATGACGGCATCGAAACCACCAGCCTTCATGATCTCAGAAAACTCGGCCTTCCAATCGAACGGATTCACGCGACGCATCTCCTCATCGTCCGGCATGAGTTGCCCCGCGAAGTAGTCAGGCCCGATCAGGCTGTTGCCGCACTTGATGTTCTGGCCGAGATCCGGCAGCGCGCGCACTCTCCCGAATAACAATTCCTGCATGGACTCTTTGTTCTCACCCTCCAAGACTTTCAGGAGAAGGCTGAGCTTGCTGACTTCAACCGCTTGGCTATCGATGTCGACCCCGTAGATGTTATTGAGAAGAATCCGCCGTTTTTCGGCTGTCTTAAGTCGCCAGTCCCCATCCATTCCCTTAAACAGTTCTTTCCGATGCTTCTCGGGGCCGTGCTCGACATACCATTTCTGATGCCAATTCAGCAGGTAGCTATATGCTCCGAGTAGAAACGACCCTGACCCGCAAGCGGGATCGAGAATATACAGCTTGGCAACCTGTGCCGGCGTTTTGCCTTCGCACAAGCTTCCAACCGTATGCTTCACGATGTACTCGACGATATACGCGGGCGTGTAATAGACGCCGCCGGCTTTCTTTACTTCCGGCTTCTCTTCCACCTTTGCTTGATGCCCGGCTGTGAGCCGGATGACCTTGCCCAAAAACTGCTCGTAGACCTGGCCGAGAATTTCGGTGGGGAAGACAGAGAATGCGTAAGGGCTCTGGGGATAGTAGAGACGCGAGATGATGTCTTTGAGGACCGTGTCGTCGATCTTCAGGCGGGGCGTGAGGTCGTCAGGCGATTCGGCCCGGTCCTTTTCAGCATGAAAGTGAAAGAGGCCAGAGTTATAGCGATCATCGGCTTGCTTGTAGACGGCTTGCAGCCGATCGTAGATATTCTTGCGGTTGAGGATGAGCCTAAGCTGCTCGGGAGGCTCAATTCCTCTATCTTCACAGATACGGAGAAAGATAAGACGGTCGATGGTGCGCTGGACAGAAAAGTTCAGCTCGTGGACGGAGAGTGTGGGATTGCGTACCGCCAGGTTCTTGGCGAGCGCTTCCCTCCAGGATTCGATCTCTTTCAGAAATTCCGCATCGACGGTGGTCGTCCCACGCTTGCGATCGGAGATGGCATACTTGTCGAAGGAGCCTTTGAGCACCGCCTCCTTTGTAAAGATGGAGGCGATCTCGTCCCATTTTTCCAGGTAGTCTCGATAGGTGAGATAGAGAATGCGCCCGGTACTGGGTTTATCGGAAGGATTCGGGCGCGTCCGGCAATCGTAGACGGCGAACTCCTCGAAATCTGTCAGGATAGACAACGGGAGCTTGGCCGACCAAGCATAGCGGCGGAGCTGATAGGCAGGGCTGATCTCGTCTTTTACATTAACGGCGGGTTTCTTGGCTTCGAGGAAAAATTTGCGCGCCCCGCCGATACGAAAACAATAGTCTGGAGCTTTGGTGTTGCCGCCAATCTTGATGGCATCCTCATGGATGACATCTTTGTATGCCTCGGCGTGGCCCTGCTTATTGGCGACATCCCATCCAAGCGCCTCGAAGAACGGATCGAGAAACTCCCGGCGCACTTGGGTTTCGTTGTAACCTTGGCTCTTGTAGGATTCGCGGTTCTGCTCGAACCGGTCGATGAGGGTGGCAACGATAGGAGGAGCTTGACTCATAACCGACAGTCACTCTTCGTTTCAGTTTCGATGCCGCCGAAGAATACCCCTTTCTCCGCAAGAAATCACCCCACCTTTTGTGAGACCGTGAAAGGTAAGACGCAGATCGTGAAGACCGGTCTTTATCGCCGGTGCAGCATTCTTCTCAGCTTCGCCAGGTCTTCTTCGCCTCCGTCGAGTTTGTGCAGCATCCGGTGGCAATTCGCACAGACTGTGACGAGATCATTGAGAGACGATTCCACTGTGTCCGTCAGGCGGCTGAGGGGGACGATGTGATGCGTTTCGGCGTAGGCTTTCCCAACGTCCCCATACACCTCACGAAACGTCATTTCACAGACCTGGCACCGATAATTGTCCCGCCTGTGACATTGCGTCGCTAACGTGCGGCTCCGTTCGCGGGCCAAGTGCTGCTGCACCACTTGGCGGTTTTCAATCTGCGCGTAATCGTCCTCGTGTTCTTTCTCCTGTGAACGTGCCGCGAACTGCTGGCTCTTGATGACCTGCTCGAAAAATCTGGTTGCGCGAGTCACGATGCCCAGCACCTGTTCCTCGTTCTCTGGAAGGGCGGAATCATACATCCCGTAGTAGGCATACTCGTTCCCACTCTCTTCATATTCCTCATAGAAGGGGCAATCATATTCACGAGGGTCCAACGGTTTCTTGAGCAGATAGTCCGACCGTGAGCCAGTCGCGAGCCGCATGTCCTTCTCGCTTAACCGACGCACAGGCCGAAGGAACTCTGGCAATGCGGCAACTCTCTTCCGCAGCTTTTCTGCTTGCGTGGCATACAGGCCATACCAAATTCGCCGTTGATCTTTTTTCCCGGCCCATTCGCAGTGCCAGATCTCTAATCTGGGCTCTCCCTGTCCCAACGATCCCAGCTCCACACGCCACCCGTTGGTGTGAGACGGTTTCAGCGGCAGCGTGGTCCGGAGACGGATCAATCTGCCGAGCCGTCGCGAGAGCTCTTTCTGCAGTTCCTCTGAAACCCACTTGAGTCGTTTCGTATCTTCCGTATCGCGCATTACCGTTCTCCCTTACAGGCCCAAGCAACCAAGGACTCAACCATATCATCTAGCAGGATGCTGAAAAAGTCCGCCAGCTTCGTTCTCGGCTCATCGAAATCCTCAACGTACCCCTGAGGGTACGCCTCCGGTTTCGACTCGCCTGCGGCCTTGCTGAACGGCCTTTTTGATCATCCTGCAAGAATATCTTCCTGTTACGCCATACGCGCAAACTCCCGAAAACCTCGCGTCCCAACATAGTCTTCCTCAGCCTGCTAGTCGCCGGACGAGACGACCAGAACTGAGAAAAGGGGACATTCCCTTCTCACCGTGAACCCACCTTCACCCCGATGCACTGGTCTTTACAATTCGACCGACGCCCACCGCGGCAAGCGCCGCGCCAACCGTATCGGCCAGCCAATCCTGCCAGCTCGCGTTGCGGAGAGGCACGAAGGCTTGATGCACTTCGTCCGTGAGGCCATAGACAGAAGCCGTCACAATCGCCAACAGGACTGCATGCCGAGCGGCAGCGGGCCCCGCGGCCCAGCGAAACGCTCGGTAGCAGAGGAACGACAAGATGCCATACTCCACCGCGTGCAAAATCTTGTCGCTGACTTCTTGAAGCAAAAACGACGGCAGTTCATCTTCCAGGTGCGACAGGGACGACAAAAAGAAAATGACTCCGGCATAGAACCCCACCGGCAGCCAGTACCCCAACACCTGAACCGTCCCACCTTGCCGAGCTACGTGACGCACCGTTTGCCTATCTCTCTGTTTATTGCAGGCCCTTTACCTCTATGACATACTGACTTTGAGTTCTCGATAACCTTAACACTTGAGCATGAAGACTGCCCACATCTGTTTTCTCTGGCATATGCATCAGCCCTATTACACGGACCCGGTCGCGGGGTCTGCCAGTATGCCCTGGGTGCGCCTTCATGCCACCAAGGCCTATTACGACATGGCCTATGTGCTGGAGAAGTTTCCCACGGTCAAGGCCACGTTCAACTTCACCCCCTCGCTCCTGCGGCAGTTGCAAGAAGTTGGATCGGGAACGGTGCGCGACCTCTTCTGGGAACATGCGCAGCGTCCGGCGGCGGACCTCCGTCCTGAAGAGAAGGCCTTTCTCGTCCGCCATTTCTTCTCCGCCAATTGGGCCACCATGGTGCGCCCCTACCCTCGCTACCATGAACTGCTCGTCAAACGAGGGGCCGACAGCTCCGGTCACGACTTGGAGCGGGTGGCGCGGCAGTTTTCCACGCAGGATCTCCTCGACCTACAGACCTGGCACAACCTCGCCTGGTTCGGCTACGGCGCCATCAGCCGCTATCCGCGCCTGGCTGCGCTCCGCGCGAAAAACCGGGGTTTCACTGAAGAAGACAAACAAGAAGTCTTGGCCCTCCAACTCGTCGCCGTGAGGGAAATCGTGCCGCTCTATCGGCGCCTGCTGGAGCGGGAACAGATCGAGCTGACGACGACGCCCTTCTTTCATCCGATCCTGCCGCTCCTCATCGATACGGACTTCACCAGACGAGCGAGGCCGGATCTCCCCCTCCCCGCGCGATTCCATGCGCCGGACGATGCGGAAACGCAGCTGCGCCGCGCGGTCGAGTTTCATACCGCCACATTCGGTCTCCCCCCCGTAGGCCTCTGGCCGTCGGAGGGTTCCGTCTGCCCGGAGCTGATCCCGCTGTTGCCGAAGGTCGGACTCCGCTGGCTGGCGACCGACGAGGGCATCCTCGCCCGCTCGCTCGACGCGGCCCAGCAACCGTGGCAACGGCAGCAGGATCTCTATCAGCCTTACTCGGTCGGGCCGGAGGGCCAAGAGGTCACGATATTGTTTCGCGACCGGGAGATCTCCGATGCCTTCGGGTTCGTCTACCACAAGACCTCTCCCGACATGGCAGCTGACGATGTTCTCCGCCGGCTCCGCCAGATCATTCACGATACGCTGCAGGAACAGGTCACCATCGCGATTGTGCTCGACGGGGAAAATCCCTGGGAGCATTACCACGAAGGAGGCGAACAGTTTCTCTCGCTCCTCTATAAGGCCTGCTCGACCGGCGCGCTCGATAGCGACGCGGTTCGCGCCACCACCGCCACGATTTCCGAAGCGCTCGAAGCGGCTCCGGCCACTCGTCGGGTCAGCCACCTCCATTCAGGCTCCTGGATCAATCAGGACTATAAGATCTGGATCGGCCACCAGGAAGACAATCGGGGCTGGGATCTGATCAGCCATACGCGATCCCGTCTCACCGAGATTTCCGCCACCCTCCCGCCGGAACGAGCCCAGGCAGCCTGGGATGAACTCTATGCCGCAGAAGGCAGCGATTGGTTCTGGTGGTACGGGGACGACTTCGATTGCGGCTACAACGAGGAGTTCGATCGGCTCTTTCGAACCCACCTTCGCAACGTCTGGACGATTGCAGGGCTGACTCCGCCGGACCTATTGAATCAGCCGATCTGTCGCCCGCGCGGCGCGCCAGAGGCAGACCAGGTGACCGAACCTCTCGCCTTACTAAGCCCCTCCATCGATGGGCTGGTCACCAGCTTTTTCGAATGGCGAGGCGCAGGCAGGATCACCACGCAGCCGCCGCTCGGCGCGATGTGGAAAGCGGAAGGGGTGCTGACCGCTATACACTTCGGCTGGAGCCTTGACCACTTGTATCTCCGGCTCGATCCGGACGAGCAATCGCAACCACGCCAGGCAGGATTGACGGTCGAGCTGCAACTCCAGACACCGGAACACCTCTACAGCCTGTCCTTTCCCCTTACGCCGTCAGGGTCCAACCAGTTCTTGCTCTCGCGGAAGTTGCCGAGCGGACATTGGCAGGAAATCGGCCCTTCCCCATCGATCTGCTGCCGGAACATTGTCGAACTGGCTGTGCCGTTCACAGACCTCCAGCTCACAGCCGGACAGGAAATCCACATGACCATTCTGGTGATGGAGCATGGGCTGGAAGTCGCGCGCTACCCGCACCACAAGCCTGCGACCTTCCTCGTGCCTGGTCCTGATTTTGAGGCCAATCTGTGGCGCGTGTGATGGGCGTGAAAGGTAAAAGGTGAAACGTGAAACGGAAAATGTTGGTACTGAGGCACCTCTGAGCAGTGGGCGGCCTTCTTGCCCCTGGCATCCCACGTTTCACGTCTTACGTCTCACGTTTAACGGAGGAAAAGATGCCTGATTTACGACGTGATCCGATTGTCGGCCGGTGGGTGATTATTTCGACGGAACGCAACGCCCGCCCTCACGACTTCACTCCCGTGCCAGCAGCCAGGCCGTTGGCCGCGTCCCTCTGCCCCTTTTGTCTGGGACAAGAGCGGCTCGCGCCGAAAGAGATCATGGCCTACCGGCCGCAGCCGTCCGAGCCCAACAGCCCGAACTGGACCGTACGCGTCGTGCCGAACAAGTTCCCGGCGCTCCAAGTTGAAGGCAACCTCGATCGCGAAGGCCTCGGCCTCTACGACCGGATGAACGGGGTCGGCGCCCATGAAGTCATCATCGAAACTCCAAGCCACAAGGACAGTCTGGCCGACATGCCGACGAAGGGGGTCGAAGACGTGCTCTGGGCCTACCGCGACCGCATGATCGATCTGAAGAAGGACTTGCGGCTCCGCTACATTCTGATTTTCAAGAACCATGGAGCATCGGCCGGCGCCTCATTGGAGCACAGCCACTCGCAGCTCATCGCCTTGCCGATCACCCCCACCAGCGTCCTGGAAGAAATCGATGGCTGCCGGGCTCACTATGAAAAAAAAGAGCGCTGCATCTACTGCGACATCCTCCGGCAGGATCTTTCGGATGGAGACCGTGTGGTGGCGGAAAACCAGGAATTCCTTTGCGTCACGCCGTTCGCGCCGCGCTTTCCCTTTGAAATGTGGATTCTCCCCAAGCGCCATGCCGGCTACTTCGAGGAAAGCCAGAAGACGCAATTCGAGTTCCTGGCCCCCATCCTCTCGGAAGCCCTGCGGCGCATGAACAAGGTCCTCGCCAACCCGGCCTATAACTTCATCCTGCACAGCTCTCCTCTCCACGAGAAGACCGGCGACTTCTACCACTGGCATATCGAGATCATTCCGAAACTGACCCAAGTGGCCGGCTTCGAATGGGGCACGGGCTTCTACATCAATCCTGTGGCGCCGGAAGAAGCAGCCAAGTTTCTGCGGGACGCAACGATTTAAGGAGCCGTGAGACGTGAACCGTAAAAGGTGAAAGGTTTCGAGAGCAAAGCCACCGATATCCCTACGTTTCACCTTTCACCTCTGACCTTTTACGGCTCTCGATCACGAAGCTAGCGGCATTTTTCAGCACCCTGCCAATCTCACCTCTTGCCCCCTGCCTATACGGCAGCCTATGATGCCTCATGCAAGTTCAACTGAGCCACCCATCCAGAACTGTTGAAGTCAAAGGTCCTAAAAAGGTCAAGGATCTCCTGCGCGAATTGAATCTCGTCGTCGAAGCCCATCTGGTCATCAAGGGCGACGATCTCGTCACAGAAGACGAGATGCTCTACGAAGGCGATCAGATTGAAGTCAGACCAGTCATCTCCGGCGGCTCACCACGCTTCACGAGCCCCCAATGAATTGCACCAAATGTAAAACCAAGGCGGTCATCGGCCTCACCCGCCACAATGCGGCCTTCTGCAAAGGTTGTTTCAACGGTTTCGTCCACGATCAGGTGGCGCGGGCCATCAAATCGGAGTGGATGTTCGGAAAAGAGGCGAAGATTCTCGTGGCTGTGTCAGGCGGGAAAGACAGCCTGGCGCTCTGGGACATTCTGCTCAAGCTCGGCTACAAGGCCGACGCACTCTATGTAAATCTCGGTATCGGGGCCTATTCCGAACAGTCGCATGCCAAGGTCACGAAGTTCACCGAAACGGTCGCCGCCGCTCATGGCGCCACGCTGCACGTTCATACGGTCGAGCAGGAGGCCGGCGCAGGGATCAAGGAGCTGGCCCAGCTCATCCATCGCCCCACCTGTTCGACATGCGGCACTATTAAGCGCTACCAATTCAATCGCGTCGCAATCGAGCAGCAATACGACGTGATGGCCACCGGCCACAACCTCGACGACGAGGCGGCCAGGCTCCTGGGTAACGTGCTCCATTGGCAGGAAGAATATCTGGACAAGCAGGGTCCCTCGTTGCCGGCCTCGGTGGCAGGCTTCGCCAAGAAGGTAAAGCCCCTCTATCGGCTCTCGGAACGGGAACTCGCAGCCTATGCGGTCTTGAACCGGATCGATTACATCGTCGAGGAATGTCCCATGGCCAAGGGTTCCAAGATGATCCAGTACAAGGAAGTCTTGAATCGTCTGGAGACCGAGTCGCCTGGCACCAAACAGACCTTCTATTGGGGGTTCCTCGAAAAGCAAAGCAAGAAGCAGCCGACGGCGACCACCATGGCGGAGAAAGACCGCGCCGTCCTCCATCCCTGCACCTCTTGTAATCAACCCACTACCGCCGAGGTCTGCTCCTACTGCAAGATGATGGCGAGGGCCAAGACCGTCGCCCCACACTGACCAACACACCAGGTAGCAGCCACTACCCCTCATCGGTACTTGAAAAGCCCTGATCGACCTCGTAAGCTGCGCCAACGACTATTGATCTTTTCTCTCGCGACATTATCTTCCGCTTTATGGCTACGACACCACGCGACTACTACCAGGTTCTCGGTCTCCCCAAGTCTGCCTCGGCGGACGACATCAAAAAAGCCTATCGCCGCCTCGCCCGCCAGGTCCATCCCGATCTCCATAGCGGGTCCAAGAAGTCGGAAATGGAAAAGAAGTTCAAGGAATTGAACGAAGCGCACGAAGTCCTCAGCGATCCGGCCAAACGCAAAAAATACGATCAACATGGAGCCAACTGGGAGCAAGCTGAGGCCTACGAGCAAGCGCGCCGACAAGCCGCTGCCCGCGGGGAGAGCGGCCCAGAGTTTTCATCCGGAGGAGAAGGCTTTTCCGACATCTTTGAAAATCTGTTCAAGGGACGGGGGCGAGCCGGTAATGGTCGCGGGTTTGCCATCCAGGGCGAGGACCTTGAAACGGAAGTGCAACTGACCCTGGCCGAGGTCTTCACCGGCGTGACGAAGCGCCTGACCTTGCAAGAGCCGGTGCCCTGCTCCACCTGCCACGGGAGCGGAGCCCTACGAGGACGAACCTGCCCAACCTGCCAGGGGCACGGGGCGACATTGCAGCCCAACACGATCGAAGTCCGAATCCCCGCCGGGGTTCAGGATGGCACGAGGGTGCGAGTGGCCGGCAAGGGACAAGCCGGCGCCAACGGCGGCAAACCAGGCGACCTCTACCTGCGCGTGACAATCATCCAAGACAAAGTCTTTCGCCGGCAGGGCAGCGACATTCACGTCTCCCTCCCCGTCTTCCCATGGGAAGCGGCCCTGGGTGCCGATGTAATGGCTCCCACCCTGATGGAACCGGTTCGCGTGAAAGTTCCGCCTGGGAGCAAGGCTGAGGGCAAGCTTCGGTTGAAGGGCAAGGGCCTCCCAGCTGCAGCGGGCGGCCATGGCGATCTCTTTCTGACGATCCAAATCGTGATGCCGCCCTCCCTGACCGATGAAGAACGCAAACTCTACGACCAACTCCGGGCTATCGAGCATCCGGACCCGCGCGCCGAGCTACTGGCCCAGGCTAAACGCCGATCACAGCCATGACACTCACTGAATACGCAGTCCTGGCGTTCAGCTCCCTCTTTGTCGTCGTCGACCCGATCGCCACGGTGCCGGCCTTCCTGGCCATGACGACTCGCGATTCGATCGGCCAACGGCTGCGGATGGCTCGCACCGCCTGCCTGGTCGCAGCCGGAATCTTGACGGTCTTTACCCTCATCGGCCAATGGCTCTTTACCCTCTTAGGCATCACGCTTCCTGCCATCCAGGTCGCCGGAGCGCTCGTGCTCTTATTGGTCGCCCTGGACATGTTGCGGGCGCAACGGTCTCCGGTCCATGAAACTGCGGCGGAAACGGCCGAGGGGACCACCAAGGATGACATCGCCATCACGCCCCTGGCCATCCCGATGCTGGCAGGCCCCGCAGCTATTTCCACGGTGATTCTCTTGGAAGCCCAGGCCATCTCCTGGGCACAACGAGGCATGTTGCTGGCTTGCGTTGCGTTGGTCGGTCTGGCAAGCTATATCACCTTGGCGCTCGGGGCCACCGGGGCCAAATGGATCAGCCCGATTGCGGAAAAAATCATCACCCGCTTGATGGGGCTCTTACTGGCCGCGCTCGCCGTGCAATTCCTGTTCAATGGGCTGAAGGGCGAGCATGGATTGCTGGGGCCATAGACATTGTGAATTATACGCGTTTTCATCTCGGTTCAACCTAGGGAGGTCTTCATGAAGCAGGGAACAAGCACCATCGTGACGCTGGGCGTCGCAGCCGTATTTGCGCTGAGCGTTGGAATTGCCGGAGCCTGGGCCAATGAGCCTGGCTACGGCAAGGAAGGACACGGAGAGAGCGGGCATGGTTCGATGGGCGGACATGGCGCCGGCATGATGCATAACAGCACCGGCCACCTGATCCGCCATCTCCTCAAGCACGAAAAGGAAATCGGGCTGACGGCGGAGCAAGTAACGAAACTCAAGGACGCACAACTCAACATGGACAAGCTCCGCATCAAGAGCGAAGCCGATATCCAGGTCGCAGAGCGCGAGTTCAAGGCCTTGAATGACGATGAGAAATCAGACCTGGGAGCGATCGAAGCCAAGTTAAAGCAAAGCGGGGACCTGCAAGTCGGCTTGCGCCTGGCCTCAGTCAAGGCCCGCCGTGAAGTCCTGGCCCTCTTGACTCCGGAACAGCGCGCCAAGGAAAAGGCCGAGCATGAGAAGATGATGCAGCAGCACAAGGATGCCGACAAGGGGCACAGCAGCCCCCATGGCGGCGCCATGAAGAGCAACCCGCATAAGTAAGGACGAGCAGCTCAACGATGAACGATGAATGCGGAACGATGAAGTGACAATCATTTCTTTGCCCATAGTTCATCGCTCACCGTTCAGCGTTTTCGACTGGCGGACTTTTTCAACAGCCGCCAAATAGACAACCGGGCCAACCATCCAGCTAGGAGGTGTACCATGAAAGCAGTGGGAATCATCACAGCAGGAGCCGTCGGATTACTCATCGCACTGGGTTCCAGCGCCTGGGCCGATGATAAGGAAAGCAAGATCACGGACCTCGCCAAAGACGCCAAAGTCACCATCGATCAGGCGATCAAGACCGCGTCCGAGAAAGTGCCTGGAACGGTCGTCGAAGCGGAACTCGAAAAGAAACATGGCAAGACCGTCTGGGAAGTCGAGGTTCTCGGCGCGGACGGAAACGTTACGGAAGTCCACATCGACGCAGCCACCGGCTCTGTAATCGACACGGAAGCGAAGAAGGACGAGAAGAAAAAAGAAGGCAAAAAGGGAAAGTAGTTCTTAGCGTCAGATCGACTCACGCATACGTCGATACCTCCCCAGGCTGATCACCAGGTCGTCCAGCAAGGCCGCAAGGAGAGAGAGCCCCGAGGCATACCCGAGAGGGTACGTTGAGGGGTTCGAGCGACTGAGAACGAAGCTGGGGAACATTTTCAGCAGCCAGTAAGGGGACGTTATGTCGAAAGAGTTGAAACTGATAAGCCGCGAGTTGCTGGCCGGTCCCGATCGGGCGCCGGCCCGCGCGATGTTGAAAGCCGTTGGATTCACGGACGAGGATCTGTCTCGTCCGATCATCGGCGTCGCCAATACCTGGATCGAAGTCATGCCCTGCAACTTTCACCTGCGCCGCTTGTCGGAACGGGTGAAAGCCGGCATCAGAGCCGCAGGCGGCACCCCCATCGAATACAATACCATCGCGGTCTCAGACGGCATTTCGATGGGCACCGAAGGGATGAAGGCCTCGCTGATCAGCCGGGAAGTGATTGCCGATTCCATCGAGCTCGTGGCTCGCGGGCACCTGTTCGACGGCGTAGTAGCCCTCTCAGGCTGCGACAAGACTATTCCAGGCACCGTGATGGCCCTCGCGCGATTGAACCTACCCTCGGTGATGCTCTACGGAGGGTCGATCATGCCGGGCCGCTTTCAAGGCCACGACGTGACCATTCAAGACGTCTTCGAAGCGGTCGGGAAACATGCGGCCGGCACCATGAACGATGCCGACCTCAAGGATCTCGAAGACCATGCCTGCCCCGGCCCAGGCGCCTGCGGCGGTCAGTTCACGGCCAACACCATGGCCATCGCCTTCGAATTCCTCGGCATCTCGATGATGGGACGGAACGGCGTGCCGGCCATGGATCAGAAGAAAGACGACGTGGCCTTCGAATGCGGCGTGATGGTCATGGATCTGCTGAAACGCGACCTGCGCCCCAAGCAGATCATCACGCGAAAGTCTCTGGAGAACGCCATCGCCGCAGTGGCCACCACCGGGGGCTCGACAAATGCGGTGCTGCATCTGCTCGCCATCGCGCGCGAAGCCAAGATCAAGCTAAGCATCGACGATTTCGACAAGATCAACCGGAAGGTGCCGTTGCTCGCCGACCTCAAGCCAGGCGGCAGATTTACCGCGTCAGATCTCTATGCGGCTGGAGGCACCACCTTGGTCGCCAAGCGGCTACTCGATGCGGGCATCCTGCATGCCAATCAACCAACCGTGACAGGCAGGACGATCGGCGAAGAGGCCAAGGAAGCCAAGGAAACTCCAGGGCAGCAAGTGCTCCGGCCCCTGTCGAACCCGATCAAGAAAACCGGCGGGCTCGTCATCTTGAAGGGAAACCTGGCTCCCGAAGGCTGCGTCGTAAAGGTGGCAGGCCACTCGATCATGACGTTCCGCGGCCCGGCGAAGGTCTACAACCGGGAAGAGGATGCCTTTGCCGCAGTCCAGTCCCGTAAAATCAAAGCGGGCGATGTAGTGGTGATTCGGTACGAAGGTCCATCCGGAGGACCAGGCATGAGGGAAATGCTGGGCGTCACGGCTGCCATCGTCGGGGCCGGTCTGGGCGACTCAGTCGCGCTCCTCACAGACGGCCGCTTCTCCGGCGCGACCCATGGACTGATGGCAGGCCATGTTGCACCGGAAGCCATCAAGGGAGGTCCGATCGGCGCCGTGAAAAACGGCGACATGATCGTCTTCGATATCGCCAAGCGAACATTGACCGTCGAGCTCTCGCAGAAAGAGATCAACGCCAGGCTCAAGAAGGTCAAACAGCCGAAGCCCCGCTACACCTCCGGCGTAATGGGCAAATATGCCAGGCATGTCTCCTCTGCCTCGGAAGGAGCGATTACGACGTAGGAGTGAGCAGGCACGCGGCGGGAATATTCGGCGAACACTCCAGACTCAGCAACTCACAACTTGCGCGCCCGGCCTTTAGTGCCGGGCGCGCAGACTGTCGAACAAACAACCTGTTTCCCTTCTATCTCCCCTTCATCCGTCCACGCATCTCAGACATCATGCTGTCGAGATCCGCTTCCGCCTTCGCTCGATCGCTGATCAGCTCATCCAGATTATAGGGACGAACCGGGGCCGGTTGAATCACCGGCGGCTTGACCGTTGGCTTAACCGGCAGTTCAGCTTGAGGAGGCGAGACTGGCTTGGGTTGAGGCTGCGCTGGCTGGGCCTGCGGCTGGTCGGTCACAGGCTGTGTTTGTCCGGCTGGCAATTGCGTCCCTCGCAGGGTCACGCCTTGTTCCTTCAACCACTTTCTGGCAACGCTCGACTTAAGCGAAAAACTGATACTCGTGATCGGAAGGCCATCAGGAGCCACGCGAGCAATTGCCGTATTGACCCCGACCATATGGCCCTCGCCATCGAGCAATGGGCCACCGGAATTGCCACGATTGAGCCCTGTCTCCGTTTGAAAAACGTGCTTACCGCGGACTCCGTTGAAATTGTCTACCTCGGCGCTGATCACGCCGGTGGTGAGGGTCCATAAGCCACCCTGTTCAGGATGGCCGATGGCGACGACGTGATCCCCGATCCTCGCCAGCCCGGACTCACTCAGATCGACGACAGGCAGGACCTCAGTCACGCCATCCAGCTTCAGCAGAGCCAGGTCCAACGGTTGCGAATAGGCCAGGACCTTGGCGCGAACCATACGGGAAAGATCGCTCTTCGACTCTCCCGTCACCCTGGCCGGTTTGAGAAAGACAGACAGCCTGGCATAGGGTTTCCCGGTCTGTTCTTCGATCACCACATGGGCGTTCGTGAGGACCAGTCCGTCAGACTGAATGATCGAACCGGTTCCACCGCTTCCCTTCCCTCCGCCATCCGCATAGCCCATCACCATCACGACGCCGGGAGCCACCTGCTCGTAAATCTCGCGAGGCGAAAGGTCCTTGCCGATGGCAACAGCGCTCCACATCAGGGAAAGCGAGAACAGGATTCCCCACGTCAGCGACCTCATTATGGACTCCTTCTTCTAGCAGGATGCTAGTGTTCGTCTACTTCGAATGTATGTTCATGATATGCCGGGATGCAGGAATGGATAGGGTTGACGGGGGCGAGAGACTCGCCAGAAATAGAGGTGTAACGGAGCAGAGCTAACCGCGCTTGTAGAACTCCGCGATCATCTCTACCACATAGACCTGCTGCACTTCCGTCAGTTCGGCATAGATCGGGATAGACATCACCTCTTCAGCTGCCTGCTCCGATAGAGGAAAGGCCCCCTTCTGATGGCCTAACTCGCGATAGCAGTGTTGGAGATGCATCGGGAGCGGATAGTAGACTTCCGTGCCAACCCCCTTCTCTTTGAGAAAGGCACGCAACTCGTCGCGCTTCGGCGCCCGGACCGTGAACTGGTTGTAGACGTGGAAATTGCCCGGCGTGGTATGCGGCAGGGTGATGCAATCCGCATGTTTCGTCTTGGCAAACAACTGCCGATACCGCTCGGCGTTCTTGCGTCGCCCCTCGGTCCACTGGTCGAGATACTTCAACTTGATAGTGAGCACCGCAGCCTGGAGCGCATCCAACCGGCTATTGATCCCCACCGCTTCATGAAGATAGCGGACCTGGCTCCCGTGAACACGGAGCATCGCCATCGAATCGGCAAGGGCTTTGTCGTTGGTCGTGATGAGCCCCCCATCGCCAAAACCGCCCAAATTCTTGGTAGGGAAGAAGCTAAAGCAGCCTGTGTCCCCGAGGACCCCGGCTCGTTTCCCCTGCTGGCCGGCTCCGATGGCCTGACAGGCATCCTCGATGACATAGACATTTTTCCGCCTGGCAATCTCGTTGATCGCCGCCATGTCCGCACATTGCCCGAAGAGGTGCACGGGCATGATGGCTTTCGTGCGTGGCGTGATCGCTCGCTCGATCAGCTGGGGATCGATGTTGAACGTGTCGGACTGAATGTCCAGGAACACCGGCTTTGCGCCCAACCGTGAAATCGCGCCGGCTGTAGCGAAAAATGTAAACGGGACTGTAACGACCTCATCGCCGGCCTTTACACCCATGGCCATGAGGGAGAGCAATAGCGCGTCGCTCCCGGAGGCGCAACCGATCGCATAGCGCGACCCGATGTATTTGGCGACGGACTCCTCGAAGGCCACGACGCGTGGTCCCAGGATAAAGCCCTGCTCGTCACAGACAGTTTGCACCTCCGCCATGATCTCCGCGCGGATGGGCAGGAACTGAGCTTTCAAATCGAGTAATGGCACATTCATCGAAACGACTCTCCCGTAGAAATCTTCATGATCGAAGGCCCGACAAGCTGTCGCGCCACTCCCTTCAATACCTTGCCCCTGGAGAGAATGCAAGTAGAGAATCCGAGCAGCGGTCCGACAAGCTTAGCGGAAGTCGCGCCGATGAAAAATCAGGCTGGCAAGAAAGAGGAGAAACGCCGTGTAGGTTGCGCCGTAGGCGACAATCAACAGCAAATCCGACCCGCTAACTTCCAGGTGATGCACGACATGGCCCTTCAAGTTGAACCGTTCGAGGTTGGGCAGGAAATAATAGATCCCGTTCAATAGCCCCCGGCTGAGATCATCCATCTTCGCCCCAGCCGTTTTCAGGTCGGCCGTAAGATGCCCGATTACATACAGCGCCAGCGTGAAGATGGCGCTCAGGGTGGCACTGGTAAAGGTGGAGAACAGCAGGGCCACCGCGGTGATGACCATGAACTCGACAAAAATCAGCGCCAGCGCCTTGAAGAGCACCCCCTCGACGGGCACATCCTGGGCATAGAGCACCAACAACAGTCCCAGCGCCATGACCACCGTATTAACGAAGAGGGTGATCGTGAGGCCCAGATACTTGCCGAGCAGAAATTGGTAGCGCGCCACCGGCTTGGAGACGATCGTATAGATGGTCTTCTTCTCGATCTCCTTGCTCACCAGCCCGATCCCGACAAAGATGGCGATCAAGACTCCGAAGAAATTAATGCTCCCCAGCCCGAGATCCAGAATGAGGCGGTGAAACTCTCCCAAGGTCAACCGCGAGAGGAGCACGGAGCTGCCGATCATGAGCAGGGCAAAAACCAGCAGATTATAGAGCAGCTTGTCTCGCAGGTTTTCTCGGAAAGTATTGAGCACGATCGATAGGATTTTCATGGGCGCTGCTCCGACGGACTCCGATGGCCCTCAACCTCCCGGATGAAGAGGTCCTCCAGCGATCCCTTTTGAGGATTGAGCGACACCAAATTGGCCTTCGCGCTGCGGATAATCTCCAGCGCCCCGCTAACGTGTTGTTGATTCTTCAGCACCACCAACATCCGATCCCCCTGCTGCACCACCTTGTCAGTCAGCGGGCGTAAGTGGCCCAATCCTTCCTGTGTCAGACGGTCCACGACCAATTCCACTTGGTGACTCGCCCCCTGATCCAGCAAATCGGTCACCGAACCACAAGCCACCAGGCGCCCCTTCAGGATCATCGCCACCCGATCGCACAAAACTTCGGCATCGTGCAGGATGTGGGAGCTAAACAAGACCGTCTTCCCGGACTCTTTGAGCCGCAGAATCAGATCGCGCACTTCTTTTCGTCCGATAGGGTCCAGCCCTGACATGGGCTCATCCAGCACCACCAACTCAGGATCGTTGATCAAAGCTTGGGCGATCCCCACCCGCTGCAACATACCTTTCGAAAACTTCCTGAGCTGGAGATCCTTCGCAGAGATCATGCCGACCAGTTCCAAGAGTTCGTCGATCCGCTTGTCCAAATCCGCCCCCCACAGACCGAACAAATGGCCGTAGAACCGGAGAAACTCCCGGCTCGTGAGGTAGTCATAAAAATAGGGGGACTCGGGAAGAAATCCCAGCCGGGCCTTGCTCTGCGGATCGCCCAGATCCCTGCCGAACAGTTTCGCGCTCCCGCTCGTCGGGTAGATGAGCCCCATCAACATCTTGAGAGTGGTGGTTTTCCCAGCGCCGTTCGGGCCGAGAAACCCGAACACTTCCCCACGACGGACTTCGAGGCTCAGGCCGTCCACTGCGGTCACACGTTTCCCCCAGAACCCCACACGGAAAACCTTGGAGAGTCGGTCTGTCTGTACCACGAGATCGGAGCTAGGCGTCATGGCTCACTTTCCTACACTATGCAGGCTGCTTCCGTTTGAAAAACGTGCGGAGACGTTCCGGATGAGTCGAACTAGAGACTAAACCGGTCTTGCGATCCAACAGATAGTTCCCTCCAAACGGTTCCAAGGGCAGCATCGGGAGGGCTCCTGCCGCGACGAGATCCGTCAGTGTCGCAGGAAGGGCCCGATGTTGCGCCCGGTAGACGGCGATAGCTTTCTCCAACATGAGAATATCCCGTTCGATGATAACTTCTTTCATCCGCTTCGCCAAGAATTCTCGCATCTCCTGGTCTTGTGTCTCTCGCAATCTGGCTTCCAAAAACACCAGAGCCGTCTCAGGCTGCCCTGCCTCCGCAGCCATGCGAGTAGCCAGTCCGGAAAGATAGTCAGGACGGCCAGGCAAACTGGCCGCCTGCATAATGTATTCTGCCCCCTTGGCTGGATCGCCAAGTAGAAAATAATGGTTGTACCCAAGCAGAAAAGGAATGTTCCAGACGGCTGGATTTGCGGTGGCGCCCTTTTCAAGCAACCGATTGCTTAAATCTGTGCGGTTAGCGAGATCACCGAGAATCACCCCGCCTGCATAATAGGCATAGGCATATTGAGGATCGAGCGTCGTGATGACGTCCAACGCATGGTACATCCACTCATACTCATCTTTGCTATTTCGTTTTTCCCCGATCACTTGCACGAGCCTGAGCCAAAGCACATCGGCCCCTACGTGATGATAGCCTAACAACGCAGGCTTGAGATATTCGCCGCGCGGCAGTTGCGCCAATTCTTCGATCCTCATGGTGTGCTGATCGAGCCGTCGATCCAGGCTCTGCTGAAACCACGTAAGAAGGGCCACAAGACCCAGGAATGCGGCAACCACCGCCAAGGGGACGAGTTTCGCTCGCACATTCATATGATAGATGGTTGATGGCTGGAAGAGAGGCACCACATTCATATCGGTAACAGAGCCTCTTTCAAAACACAAGGTCCCGCCGACTGTTGCCAGTCGGCGGGACGATTCGCCACGAACAGGATTCGCCTATTTACTAGAAGTCACCTGTCGTGCAGTCTTGCGCACCCGTACCATCGGCCACTGCCCAGACGGAGATCGTAGCGTCTCCATCCAAGTTGCTCGAAGCCGTCGCTCTAAAGCCAACGGCGGTCGGGCCAGCATCCAGAGTTCCTACCTCATGAGCAATATTAGCGGCAGGTGCTAACACTGGACCAAGACAGGATGTCTGTGTAGCGGCATAGGTACCAGTTGCATAATTGTACATAACGTTACCGGTTGGCTGAAAACCCAAAGCCGCAAAGTTTCCTGTCGTGACTCCCGCACCAGCAGCACCAACGCACCATCCGGTAGCGGCGTTCGCAGGGGTGGGAACAATTGCGGCGGCACCCGGGAACCAGGGCGCGAATGTATTCTTCGTCCCAGCTACAGGAAGAGCCGCCACCGGCCATCTGCCTACCGTCAGGAAGCAACCACGCTCACCGTTCCAGGACACCTCTGACGTTTTGATCGCCATCAGATTCGTCTTGGCCTCAGACTGCCGAGACTTCAGCTGATACTGCAAGAAGTTCGGAATGGCGATAGCCGCCAAGATCCCGATGATCGCCACGACGATCATCAACTCGATGAGGGTGAAACCCTCTTGTTTGCGGAATGTCTTAACCATCGTACTGCCTCCTTGGTGATAGTTCACTAACGCCCCTTTCACACCCTTGCTTTCGTTGCTCAATCGGAACGACGTCCGATTTCTGCTACCTAGGCCTTTAGCAGATTCGGTGCCAAGCGTTATTCCAAGTCAGAAAAACCAACAGCACCGTTACATATCAATGCGTTACGACTTGCGCCTCGCAACAGGGCCAATCCTGGCTGGACAATTTCAATCCTGTTTTTGCCTGAATATGCCAATATTTGTCACAAAACTAGCCTGGACTTGGCCCATTCCAGAGTTTTTTGACGATCCTGGCTGCCGGCTATAAAGGAAAGATAGAGAAGAAAAGGGAGAAAACAGGAACGACAAGGCGAACTAGGGATTAGGGGAAGGGCTTTGTACTTTCTCGGATACACGCTGCTTGGCCTGCTGGATACGCTCTTCCTTCGCTGGGTCGCCCAGCCCCAAGTCACGGAATCGGTCCATCAACTTGTGATTGGAGGGGTCGAGCTCCAGTGCACGGAGCCAGGCCTCGCGGGATTCTGAGAGGTTTCGTTGCTTGGCGTAGATATCACCTAGATGCTCATAGAGCACCGCGTCCTCGCCGACGAGGGCCAACGCACGCTTCATCTCGGTCAAGGCCTCTGGCAGCAAGCCTGATTTAAACAAGGCCCAGGCGAGACTATCGACATAGTACCCATTGGCCGGTTTAAGCGCGACGGCCTGTTTAGTCAGGGAGAGCGCTTGCTCGATCTTGACCCCTCGCTCTGCATAGCTGTACCCCAAATAGTTGAGCGCATCGGCATGATGGGGATCGAGCTTAATCGCAGCCTCCATGACGCGCACCACGTCATCGAACCGATTGAGCTTGTCGTAGACCGTGCCAAGATTAAAGTGCAGGTCGGCGCTTTTGGGATTCTGGCCGATGCCTTCCTCCAGGACCCTGGCCGCATCATCGAACTGGTCCTTCTGCAAATAGGTCAAGCCCAGTACGATGTAGGCTTCCGGCTGTTTCGGATTGATCGTGACGGCCTTGGTCAAATGGGTAATGGCCTCGGGAAATTGCTTCAACCGGTAAAACAACACACCAAGATGCAGATGCCCTTCGAAATAAGAGGGCTCCAGTTGCACGTTAAACGTGTAGGTCTCGAGAGCTTTCTTCGTGTCCTTGGCTTCCTCGTAGAGAAACCCAAGATAGTCTCTAATTTTGAGCTCTGTCGGGCGAACCTTGAGAATCTGGATCAGTTGATCAATGGCCTTGGGATAGTCCTTCTCTTCCCCATACAGAAGCGCCAGCCTGAGCTGGGCATCGAGGTCCGACGGATCCTCCGCCAGCAATTCCCCTAACTCTTTCCTGGCATTCGGGTAATCCTTCGCCGCCACATGGAGCCGAACCAACTGATGCCGGATATCCCGGTTTCGCGGATTCACGGTCTGGAGATATTTCCGCAGCACAGCGATCGCGCGCCCATAATCTTGTAGCGATTCATAGATCGAAGCGAGCGAAAGGTAGGCCGGTTCAAACGCCGCATTGGCAACGATCGCCCGTTCCAAACTGACCGCTGCCTCCGCCCCCTTCCCCGCATCCAGAAGCATACGCCCCAAGTGGTAATGGCCGACGGACGATTCGGGAGCCACAGCCAGACCGGCTCGAATGGCCTGCTCCGCCTCAGACTGCTGTTTCAGATTCAGAAGCAACAGGCCCTTGGTAAAATAGGGGTCGCCGGATGTCGGGTTCAGTTCGATGGCGCGATCCAACAGTTTCACCGCACGTTCCCCCTGCCCCACACTGGCCAAAATGCCTGCCATCTGCGTGAGCAACGGGCCGTCCTGAACGGATCCCTCCGTCGCTTCGTTCGCGTAACGAATGGCCTGAGCCGCATCGCCCAGTGAAAAATAGAGGCTGGCCAGCCTGGCGTTCACCGAATGGGACGTCGGGTCCGTCTTCAGCGCGGCCTGATATTCCTGAATCGCACGATCTGTGTCCTGGACAAGCTCAGCCTGGTAGCCGAGCATGAAATGGTAGGAGGCTGACGCATCGGGACGGTGAGCCGACGGCGCGACCTTCGCCACACCAGCAGGGGCAAGCTTCCCGTCCGGCGCATGGGTCGGCGCAACGCAAGCCCCCAGGGCCAAGGGAATGAGCGCGCAGAGCACCCGCCTCAGCGGCGTGAGACCTCGGCTGTTCGCCGTTCGGCTCGACATAAAGGGCATCGTGAGAGTCGGCACGATCCTCTTGCTGGATAGGTGAATGAAACTGCGGTGATCAAAAAGATTATACGAGCAGGGGTCGGCAGGGTCAAACGACTTCGCGATTATCGAGGCTTTCGAACTTCGCGAAGCGGTCGTGGAAGAAGAGTTCTTTTCGCCCGATCGGGCCGTTCCGATGTTTACTGATCAGGATATCGGCAATGCCCTTCCGTTCAGAGTTCTGGTCATAGACCTCCTCACGGTAAATGAACATGACGACGTCGGCATCCTGCTCAATCGCGCCGCTCTCGCGAAGGTCGGCCAGCATCGGAACCGGCGGTTTTCTGGCTTCCACCGCGCGGCTGAGCTGCGACAGCGCGACGACCGGCACATTGAGCTCCTTGGCCAAGGCCTTCAACGAACGGGAAATATCCGAGATTTCCTGCTGGCGGGATTCCGAATCGCTCCGTCCCTGCATCAGCTGAAGATAATCGACGATCAAGAGCCCAAGCCCCTTCTCCGCTTTCAATCGGCGAGCCTTACCCCGCATCTGCTGCACGGTGATGCCGCCGGTATCGTCGATATAGATCGGCGCCTGTTCCAGCCTGCCTGCCGCCTCCGCCAGACGCCACCAATCTTCTTTTTGCAACTTGCCGGTCCTGAGGCCATGCGAATCGACCTTCGCTTCTGAACTCAACATACGCAGCACGATCTGCGGCTTGGACATTTCCAAACTGAAAATTCCGACCACGGTCCCGGCGTGGATGGCGGCATGGGCGGCCATCCCCAGCGCCAAGCTCGTCTTGCCCATGCTAGGCCGTCCCGCGATCACCACGAGGTCGGAGGGTTGAAGCCCCGCCGTAATGTCGTCGAGATCGTAAAATCCTGTGGGCACACCCGTGACATGTTCTTTTCGCTTCGACAATTTGTCGACGAGATCAAGACTTTCCTTGATGATGGACTTAATAGGGGTGAACGAGCGATCCAGCTTCCCCTGGACGATGCCGAACACCGACCGCTCCGCGAAATCCAGCAGGTCGTCGATTGACGAGCTACCCTCATAGCCGCGCGTCAGGACTTCCGTCGAGGTACTGATCAGCTCTCGCAACAGCGCCTTGTCGCGCACAATCTTACAATGGTAACGAACATTGGCGGAGCTGGCCACGCTCTGCACGAGCTCGGCTAAATAGGACGCGCCCCCGACTGCCTCGATTTCCCCTTCCGCCTTCAACCGTTCCGTTAGCGTAATCTGATCGATCACCTCGCCGATCTCAGACAATTCCAGCATCGCCGCATAGATCTTCTTGTGCGACGTGCGGTAGAAATTCTCTTCGACCAGCAATTCCATGGCCTTGGCCATGGCGCTATTGTCCAGCAGGATGGCCCCGAGGACCGATTGCTCGGCTTCCACATTCTGAGGGGGCAGTTTTGGCTGGGAGAGATCGATGGCTGACATGGATTTCACGACCGTTCCTTTGTCTTCCGTCTGAATCGGCAAGCCGCCGCCACCAGGTCAGCCAGCCCCATCTTCTTCGAGAGATGACTCGTCTTGCCGGGCCTGAGGCCTGACCTCTGAGCCGCGAGATCCAGCACCAACACATCATCAGGCTCCACTCCTGGCGCAGCCACTACGACCACAGAGGTTGCCTGCTGGGCTAATCCAGCTGTCGCTGCGACGGATACCAGCGTGGCGTCACTCCCCTTCATGGTCTGCTGCACCACTCTGGCTCCTGCCCGGCGCAACTGCGCTGCGACCGATGCCAACCGGCGAGCGGCCCTGCGTGGCGCAACCACCAGATAGTCCACGCGCGCGGCGATCGAGCCCTCCTCGGGGAAGGCCACCGTGCGGAAGAGCCGATCGACATCCAGGCCAAAACCGGTTGAGGGCAACGGCCTGCCGAATCGACCGATCAAGTGATCGTACCGTCCGCCTCCTCCTAGCTCCGCCCCCATCCCTTCGGCAAATACGTCGAAGACAATCCCATCGTAATAATCGAATCCTCGAAACTCTCCGAGGTCCAGCAACAACGAGTCCTTGTGACCTGCCGCACAGAGCAGCTGATAGACCTGGGCCAGCCGGTCAAGCGGAGCCAGCAAATCAGGATCGCCGGCCGCGAGGACCCGTCCCCGTGCCAGCACTTCTTCTTGGCCATAGAGCTCCGGCGCTTCACGAATGGCGCGAGCGGACCTCTTGGAGATCCGCTCGCTCGCCAGGACCTCTTCAAGTCGTGGAAGATCTTTTCTCGCCGCCGCCTGCTCCGCCAACTTCTGCCCCTGTGCCGACAGCCCGGACCGTAATAGAAGCCCCTTAATGAAGCCCACATGGCCGAGCGAAACTTTAAACGATTGCAAACCGATCGTGTGGAGACACTCGAACATCAGATCGATGACTTCGCTGTCGCTCGCAACATCGTCCAAGCCGATCAGTTCTGCTCCGACCTGAAAAATTTCACGGCCCCGCCCCGCATGTTCCGTTTCATAGCGGAACACAGAGGTCCGGTACGAGAGACGCAACGGCAACGCCGCGCCCGTGAGCCCCATCGCGACCGTTCTGGCGATCTGCGCCGTGGCGTCTGGACGGAGAAGCAGTGTGCGCCCCGTCGTACGGTCGACGAATTGATAGCAATGATCGATCAATTCCGGCTCCAGCCCAGGAGCCAGGACATCGAGGTACTCGAACGTGGGCAGGATGATCTCGTCGTAGCCCCACCGGTTGATCTGCGAGAGCAACTGTTCTTCAAGGCGACGGACCTGCTTGGCCGCATGGGGAAGAATCGTCGCCATGCCCACGGGCACGAGCGAGCGCTCGCGGGACGACGCGACCTGTCCCGAAGAGGGGCGGGGCTTCGAAGGAACGGAGGCCATAGCTGATCCGATGGATGGCGCGCGGAGTTAGGACAGGGCCGCGACTTTGACCGAGAGAATATCTTTGCTGGATTTGATGGCGTTCAACACCGCATCCGGGAACACCGTGTCTGAGCCGATAATGAGCAACGCGTTCCCGCCCCGCTTCTCAATCGCGCATTGCATCCGGACGATGTTGATCTTGCTGTCGCCGAGCACCTTTCCCACCATCCCGATCACCCCGGGGCGATCGACATTGAGGATCAGGAGCATGTGCCCCTCTGGGACCACCTCGACGTTGAACTGATCGATTTCAACGACGCGCGGATCTTTCTTATGATAGAGCGTGCCAGCCACCTGGTACGACTTCTTCCCCGCCTCGACTCGCACGCGAATCAAGCTGGTGAAATCGCCCGCATCCGAGCTCTTCACTTCCCGCACTTCGATCCCGCGTTCCTTCGCAACGATCGGCGCATTCACGTAATTCACCGGCGCTTGCATGATCGGGCTCAGCAAGCCCTTCAGCACGGCAATCGTGAGCGGCGCAATCGACAGACTGGCCACTTCTCCGCTGTATTCAACCGTGACTCGTTCGATCCCGCCTTCACACAACTGAGTCTGCAACTTTCCGAGCTGCTCGGCTAAGGACAGGAACGGCTGGAGCCGCGGGAGCAATTCCGGAGAAACCGAGGGGATGTTGACCGCCCCGCGGGCAATGCCCTTGGTGAAATAGTCGACGACTTGTTCCGCAATCCCGACCGCCACATTCTCTTGCGCTTCAGCCGTCTGGGCTCCGATGTGCGGGGTGCAGATGAAGTTATCCAGGGCCAGCAACGGATTGTCCGCCTTGACAGGCTCCTCTTCGAATACGTCGAAGGCCGCGGCCGCCACTCGCTTCGTCTTCAACGCCTCAACCAAATCACCCTCATGAATGATGCCGCCTCTGGCACAATTCACGATCATCACGCCAGGCTTCATCGTCGAAATCGCTTTCGCATTGATGAGGCCCTTGGTCTCAGGGGTCAACGGCGTGTGCACAGAGATAATGTCGGCCCGCTTGAAGAGTTCATCCAGCGGCAGCATGGTGACGCCCATCTTCTGCGCGCGCTCTTCGGCCAAATAGGGATCGTAGGCGACTACGCTCATACCGATCCCCTGCGCCATTTTCGTCAGATGGCTGCCGATTTGCCCTACGCCGACGATGCCCAGCACCTTATTGTAGAGTTCGACCCCCATGAATTTGTCTTTTTCCCACTTGCCGGCCTTGATGGAGGCGGTGGCTTGGGGAATGCGCCGGCTCATGGCGCAAATCATCGACATGGTATGTTCGGCAGTGGTGACGGTATTGCCGCCCGGCGTATTCATGACCACGATACCACGGCGGGTGGCGGCTGGCGTATCGACATTGTCCAATCCAGACCCGGCCCGGCCGACGATCTTCAATTGCGGAGCTGCGTCGATCAACTCTGCCGTCACCTTGGTCCCGGACCGGACGATCAAGCCATCAGCATCCTTGATCTCCTTGAACAAATCTTCCTTCGAGAGCTTGGATTTGACCACCACGGTAAATCCCGCTTTTTCAAGAAGCTCTACACCCTGACTGGAAAGGCTATCGCTGATCAGAATTTTCATTACAGTCCCGTCCAATTTGCCGTCATGAATTCGCTGAATGTCTGAATCCCTACGCCAAGAGAATTTCTTGCGCCTTTGCCACACCGCTCCCAAGCTTCACGGGATGCCCCAACCCCTTGAGCACCATTTCAACCGCGGCCACAGCGATGATGATATCGAAACGGTCCATGTACCCCATGTGGGAGAGCCGGAAAATCTTCCCCTTCAAGTGGTCTTGCCCACCGGCCGCCGTAATGCCGTACTGCACACGCAAATTCTTGTAGATAGCCTGCCCGTCCACGCCTTCCGGCGCGAGAACCGCGGTCAAAGCATCGCTGGGCGATTCCTTCGGAAACAGCGCCAACCCGGCACCCTGCAACCCTTCGCGCATGGCCTTCGCCAGCATGGCTTGGCGGCCGAACAACCCCTCGAGCCCCTCCGCCTTCATCATCTTCAGCACTTCCTGCAAGCCGACGATGAGGGAAACGGCCGGCGTATAGGCCGTTTGATTCTTCTGCTGATTCTCGTGCTCTTTTTTGAAATTGAAATAAAACGCCGTGTTCTTCGCTTTGTCCGCCAGCTTCCAAGCCTTATCGCTGACGCTGACAAAGGCCAGACCAGGCGGCAGCATCAAGGCCTTTTGCGACCCGGTAATCACGACATCGAGCCCCCACTCATCGGTCTTGATGTCGAACACGCCAAGGGCGGTAATGGCATCCACCACAAGAATGGTGTCGCTATAGGGCTTCACGATCGCGGCCAACGCCTTAATGTCGTGCGACACGCCGGTGGAAGTCTCGCTCGCCTGCACATACACCGCTTTGATGGAGGGATCCTTCTTGAGGGCATCGGCCACCAATTGTGGATCGACGGCATGGCCCCATTCCACCTTAATCTCGGTTACTTCGGCGCCGAACGTCTTACAGAGCTTGGTCCAGCGCTCGCCGAACTTGCCCCCGTTAATGGTCAGGGCATGGTCGCCAGGAGAAAGAAAGTTCGAGACCGAGCCTTCCATGCCTCCGGTTCCGGATGCCGCCAGCATAAGCACGTTATTTTTCGTTTGGAACAACCACTTGAGTCCATCACGGACTTCCGCAAACACCTTGTCGAACTCAGGAGCACGGTGATGGAACATGGGCCGCGCCATGGCCAGCAAGACTTCTGGTGGCACAGGCGTCGGACCGGGGGCCAGCAAATACCGCTTCAGCATCGACGGATCCTCCTCGGATGAAACGTGAAAAATCCTACGCAGGAAGAGGGGACGATACCATTGCCCCCCAAAAGCTGTCAAGGCGAGGAACCCTGTAGACCCGCATGTTTGCAGACAGTTGCAGCCTATTGAGGCCGGCGCCGCCAACGTGCAGGATTCTGCGCACGGGACCGAGCGCCAGGCCACGGGACGAATGCCAATCCCCTGCAATTTCTTGACAACCACGAGGTCGATCGATAGTCTAGTCTCACATGAATATCATAAACCGCCCATACGATACCGATAGCCTCCGCGCTTCGACCATACCGTTCAAACCGGGACAGGCCATCCTCCCGATGGCGCTCCTCCTTGGACTGTGCGTCAGCTTCACCACCCCTATTATGGTGGCGCAGGCTGCAGCCCCGTCCGAACCAGCCACGGTTGGCTCCTTGCCTCTTCTGGACGAAAACGCAGTGGCGGAAGACGACCCGGATGATAATCTGGTCCCGCTCGACACAGAAGGACCGGCCCAGGAGACAACCAACTCTCATACCACAACCACCAGCAGCGTCCCCCGGACCGAAGACCTCTTACAGCTGAACCAAGCGGGAAACTCCCCTGCGACCGCGCGATTCTCGGACGCCTTGAACCCTCCGGCTGAACTGGGCCTGACCCAGGACTCGCCTCGGAGCGCGACCGCGGAATACACCGCCTACGATATGCCAATCGTCATGGATCCCTCCGTCCAGGCTCACATCCGCTACTTCAATACAGGCATCCACGATCGCTTTGAACAATGGCTCTTCCGGCTCAGCCGCTACCGGCCGATTGTCGACAAAATCTTCACGGAGTTTCATCTCCCCAGCGATCTGGTCTACCTCTCGCTAGTAGAAAGCGGCTTCAATCCCTACGCCTTCTCACGGGCCAAGGCCACGGGGCCCTGGCAGTTCATGAAGGGCACGGCCAAGGCCTACGGCCTCCGCGTCGATAACTACGTGGATGAACGCCGTGACCCCATCAAGTCGACGGTCGCGGCCGCCCGCTACCTCCGGGACCTCTACGACCTCTTCGGCGCCTGGCCCCTCGCGATGGCCGCCTACAATGCCGGCGAAGGCAAAGTGATGCGCGCCCTCCATACGGCCCAAGCTGAAAGTTTTTCCGAGATTTCCCAGACACGATTGATCCGGCGGGAGACGAAGGAATATGTGCCGCGGTTCATGGCCGCCACGATCATTGCGCGGAACCCCGATCGATACGGGTTCTCTCAGGAAGCGGCCGAGCCGCATCAATTCGATGAGGCGATCATCAGCCGAACCGTCCATTTCCGCGCGATCGCCAATGCCACCGGCATTCCCTATGAAGAACTCCGGCTCCTCAATCCTGAGCTACGGCGAGACGCCACCCCCCCGGGCAACGAGACCTATCATCTCAAGGTGCCGGTGGGCATGAAAGCGAAAGTCGAGCAGCTGCAGGACCGCATTCCGGCCTATAAGTTCCCACAACTTCCGGAGAAGACGCAGGTTGCAGCAGCCGCCTCGTCACATTGGTATAAAGTGCGCGTGGGAGACACGCTGGGAAAAGTATCAAAGCGGTTTCGCATTCCCGTCAAGACGCTCAAGACCAAGAACAATCTCTCCAGTCCGAACATCCGACCGGGCGATTTCCTCGTCATTAGCCGCTAACGCAAAACTTCGTCGTTGGCATCTCGTATCTCGTCGTTCGCAGACGGGATTATCGCTGCTTGCGAGATCCTCGTCACGCTTCACGAGCGGCGGTCTTTAACCTGCTAGGGTTTCTTCTTGCCTGCTGAGGGGGAGGAGGGGGAAACCGGGGCAACTGGCGCTGTGACAGACGTCGTTTCTTGCGCTTTCTTCACGTCCATAACCTTGGTCCGGATGGTCGCTTCACTGGTAAATGGCGAACTCGGATAGGTCTTGATCAGTTCCTGGTAATGGGCGAGCGCCCCTTCAGGCCGAGACTGAGACTCTTCCAGCCGAGCCAATTCAAACAGGGCCTGATCCCGGTTCAATGTGCCGGGCGTCTCCAGAATGGCCGTGAGCGCCTTGACCGCCTGATCCCGCTCACCCTTGAGCAAGTAGGCATAGGCGAGACGTTGCTGCACCAGCCCGGCCATGGAAGGATTCGAACCGTAGAATGCCAGATAGCGTTGATAGGCCTCGATCGCCGCACCCAGGTCATTGGCCTGGACCAACGTATTTCCCAAATGATACAACGCGAGTGGCGCTGTGGGGGTTCGAGGATATTGATCGACCACTTGCCGGTACCGCGCAATCGCTTCCTTCAGCGCTTGATCCATCTTTTGAGGATCGTTCACTGCAGGATCGGTCAAGAAGCGCATCGCCTCACGTTCGAGTTCTTGCGCTTTCTGCGCGGACTGGCGGTCCACATAGAAGACCCCTCCCACCACGGCAGCCGCAAGCAGCAATACGCCCAGACCGACCAGCAGGGGGCGTCGATAATTCTGTAGCCGGTGCAGCGCATGGTCGAGCGAGCTCAACATGTGGGCTTCATCGACCGGAAGAGTTTTTGCCGGGACCTTGATATGGTAGCTCATGGATAGATTCTTCGAAGAGGGCGGAGCCCGTTTCCCTAAATGGTGTTCGGCCTTATACTAAGGATGTGACAAGCTTGTCAATGAGGCGGCGGATTCCCTTCGATTCCCGGAAAGCACATAGACCCCATGTTTAAACAGCAGCTGGACGAATTCGCCGCGAAACATCTCACCAGACGGCTCACGCCGCTCCAGTCAGGCGTCGGCCCGGTGGTGGAGATGGCAGGACGTCAGATCCTCCTCTTCGCCTCCAACGACTACTTAGGGCTGGCCATGCACCCGGAGGTCATTCAGGCTTCCGTCGAAGCGACACAACGGTTTGGCGCGGGCGCGGGCGCCGCACGGTTGGTCTCAGGCTCCTTGCCCCCGCACCAGGAACTGGAAGATGCGCTGGCCCAATTCAAAGGGACCGAAGCAGCCCTGACCTTTAGCTCCGGCTACCTGGCCAACATCGGCGCCATCCCTGCACTGATCGGACGAAACGGATTGATCCTGGCCGATCGCCTCTGCCATGCCAGCTTGCTCGACGGCTGCCGTCTGAGCGCAGCGGACTTTCGAGTCTATCGCCACAACGATACCGAACAGCTACAGTCCCTGCTGGCCGCACGACGCCAGGCACGGCGCACGCTAATCGTGACCGACGGCCTCTTCAGTATGGACGGAGACCTCGCCCCCTTGCCGGAACTCAGCCGGTTAGCCCAGACCTATGGAGCAGACCTCTACGTCGATGATGCTCATGGCACAGGCGTGATGGGAGAGCATGGGCGAGGTACGGCGGAACACTTCGGTCTTGAGACCAGCATCCCCTTTCAGATGGGAACCTTGGGCAAGGCCTTCGGTAGCAGCGGCGCCTACCTCGCCGGCTCCTCGACGGTGATCCAGTATCTGATGAATACGAGCCGGTCCTTCATCTTTACCACCGCGCCGCCGCCTGGTTCGGCTGCCGCAGCCACAGCAGCCCTCCGAATCGTCCAGCGGGAACCGGAACGGCGAGCGCGCCTCTGGGCCAACCGGGACCGGCTCTTCACGGGGCTGACAGAGTTGGGATTCAACCTCCCCCCCAGCGTCAGCCCGATTATCCCGATCCTCGTCGGCAATGCCGACCGAGCGCTCTCCTTTGCCGAACATCTGTTTGCGGAAGGCATCTATGCCCCGGCGATCCGCCCTCCCACCGTCCCGGACGCGACCAGCCGCATTCGTGTCACGGTGACCTCCGAGCACAGCCCTAGCCACATCGACCAGGCCCTGGCCTCGTTTCAACGGGCGGGACAGGCCTCGAAATTGATCTGACGGGGGCCTTCTCTACAGGGCCTAACCCCTCGACAAATCCGCGTCGCCGCTTCCGGCTATTTCCTTGCTTTCCCATTACCCTATGGCATCATGACTCTCAAGCAATGCTGCGGCCTGACAGGCTGAAGCCCTGCTTTCGTTCATCCATTCTCACCGAGGAGTCCGCTCCATGGATATTTCCAAGCTCCTGACCTTCGCGGCCAAAGAAGGCGCGTCGGATTGCCACATCAGCGCCGGGGAGCCCCCGATGATCCGCCTGAACGGGGACCTTAAGAAGCTCGACCATCCTCCCCTGACCACGGAAGAAACCCATTCGCTCATCTACGACATGATGAGCGATACCCAACGGAAAAATTTCGAGGAAAAACGCGAATGCGACTTCTCATTCGAACTAGGCGACATCGCCAGATTCCGCGTCAATGTCTTTGTCCAAACCCGCGGACTGGGCGCCGTCTTCCGCAATATTCCCACTGAAATCATTCCGCTGGAGAAGCTCGGCATGCCGCCGATCGTGCGCCAGCTCTGCGATCGCGAAAAGGGACTGATCCTGGTCACCGGCCCGACCGGCTCCGGCAAATCGACGACACTGGCCGCCATGGTCGATTACTTGAACAACACCTTCGAAGGCCACATCCTCACCATCGAAGATCCGGTCGAGTTCGTCCATAAGACAAAAAAGTGCCTGGTCAACCAGCGGGAGCTGGGGGTCCATACCATGTCCTTCGCCAATGCGCTGAAGTCCGCGCTCCGCGAAGACCCGGACATCATCCTCGTGGGAGAAATGCGTGACCTGGAAACCATCCAGCTCGCGCTGACCGCCGCGGAAACTGGCCATTTGGTTTTCGGCACACTCCACACCTCCAGCGCGCCGAAAACCATCGACCGCATCATCGACGCCTTTCCTCCGAACCAGCAATCCCAGATTCGCACGCAAATCGCCGAAGCCCTGGAAGCCGTCATCACACAGACCCTGCTGAAGAAAAAATCAGGCGGCCGTGTCGCGGCGCTCGAGATCATGGTCGCCACGACCGCCGTCAGGAATCTCATCCGGGAAGGCAAGCTCCACCAGATTCCCGGCACCATGCAGGCCAGCCAGAAGGACGGTATGCAAACGATGGACATGGCGCTGGTCGATTTAGTGACCCGTGGCATCGTCACCAAAGCAGAAGCCCAATCGCGCAGCATGAATCCCAACCTGTTCGCGCCAGCGCTGGGCGGCGCAGCCTAAGTAATCACGCAAGCAAACGGGGGTGGCCGGTGGAAATGGACGTTCGCAGTCTTTTGAAAGTCATGGTGGACCAGGAAGCGTCAGACCTCTACCTGACAGTCGAGTCGCCTCCCGCCTATCGTGTCCACGGCGCGACGCAGCTCACCGACGCGCCGCCGTTCACCAACGAACAACTCGAAGCCCTCGCCCTGGCGCTGATGCGCGGCCAGCAGCGCCAGGAGTTCGAGGAAAAGATGGAAATGAACCTGGCCCTCTACTACAAAGAGCTGGGCCGGTTCCGCGTCAATATTTTCCGGCAGCGAGGGAACGTCGGCCTGGTTTTCCGGCACATCAAAGCCGAAATCCAGACCGCCGACCAACTGGGCCTGCCTCAAATCGTGAAAGACATCGCGATGACGAAGCGCGGGTTGGTGCTCGTGGCCGGATCCACCGGCTCAGGAAAATCCACCACCCTCGCCGCCATGATCGACCACCGCAATGCCACCCATCCAGGCCATATCGTGACCGTGGAAGATCCGATCGAGTTCGTCCACAGCCATAAGCGCTCCATCATCACACAGCGAGAAGTGGGCTTCGACACCCTCTCCTTTCAAAGTGCCCTCAGAAATACGCTGCGGCAGGCGCCGGATGTGATCCTGATCGGTGAAATCCGGGACACGGAAACGATGGAAGCTGCGATCACTTTTGCAGAAA
The DNA here is from genome assembly GCA_026387665.1 of Nitrospirota bacterium. Classification (NCBI taxonomy): domain Bacteria; kingdom Pseudomonadati; phylum Nitrospirota; species Nitrospirota bacterium. The sequence goes on along the minus strand of JAPLLG010000008.1, from coordinate 59,489 downwards.
CCGGACACCTCTGCATCGGTACGCTCCATTCGAACAACGCGAATCAGGCCATCGAACGCATCATGAACTTTTTCCCGGTGGAGCGGCATGCACAAATCTATCTTCAGTTGTCGCTCAATCTCCGCGCCATCATCTCGCAGCGGCTCGTGCCGTCTATGGATGGGAAGCGGGCCCCGGCGCTGGAGATCATGCTCGACACACCCCGCATCAAGGATTTGATCAAAAAAGCCGAGGTCGATTCGCTCAAGGAAGCGATGGAGCAAGGAGTGGACGAAGGATGTCAGACGTTCGACTACGTCCTGTTCCAACTCTATAAGGACGAGCGGATCACGCTGGAGCAGGCCTTGATCAACGCCGATAGCGCCAACAATCTCAGGCTCAAGATCAAGCTGGAAGGTCTCAAAGGGGATGATGCGGTCAACGCGCTGCTCGACAAAAAATCCGGCGATCCCACGAACAGCGCCTTTAAAATCCAGGGGGGAGCCCCGGGAAACGTCGCGCCTCTCCGCAAAGTCTAACAAGAATCATCGCTTACCGATCGGCTGGCGCCCCTTGCCGCTCAAGATAGGCCGCAATCTTCTCCAGTGCGAGGGCACTGAGCTTCGCGCCATACCAGGTCGGCATCGTGCCAGCCGGATAGCCAGGCACCACGAATAGCCCCGGCTCAAGGACCGACTCCATTACATACTGATGCACCGTCTCTGCATGCCCCCGATACGACGGATCGGTCAATCGCGCAGGCCCCGTAGCGCCCAAAAGCAGGGGCGGCCCGACTCGCCCATCGGCCCCAGGAATACCGGGGACCGTGTGGCATACGGCACAGCCGGCTTTCGTAAAGATCGCCTCAATCGGTTCGTCTCCTGTCACGAGCGGCACCATATCCGGCGCCAGCGTCACAGAAGAGGAATCAGTGGAGCGGAGAGCCCACAAGCCCCCCAGGAACAGCGCAATAATGATGAAGGGCGTCAGTAATCGTTCAGACATGGAATTGATCGCAGGAAAAATCAGGCAGGTCGCAGTCTCTCACTTCGAACCATTCATCGCACAACGAAATCCAATCGTCCGATCCTCGAAATCCGGCTCAGCTGAGAGCCGCGCCGTCACACGCAAGGCAGCAGGCAAGTCCGCCCAGGACCCGCCTCGGATTACGCGTTTATCGCCAGTGGCAGAGCCCGGCGGGTTCTTCTCGGGACTCTGCTGATAATAGTCGCGCCCATACCAGTCTGCCACCCATTCTGCCGCGTTTCCCGCCATGTGAGAGAGACCGAAGGAGCTCTTCCCGCCCCCTTTGAGCCCATGCCGCACGCTCATGCCCTCGAGCCCGCTAGTGACGGAAACCAGCGTGACGGCTTCGCTCACCCACATACCCCGATTGTAGTTGGCGATATCGACGAACGGCTGCATCTCTCCCCAGGGATACCGGCGTCCATCGGTCCCCCTGGCCGCCTTCTCCCACTCAGCCTCAGTCGGCAGCCGTTTCCCCGCCCATTGGCAATAGGCAGAAGCTGCGCTCCAGCTCATCCCGACGGCCGGCCGATCCCCTACCGTCGTCGCAGCCTCATCGTCCCAGGTCGGAGGAGACGCCTGTTTTCCCGACTCTAAAAACTTTCGATAGAGGCTAAGGGTCACTTCATACTGATCGATGTAATAGGCATCCAGCGTCACGGTATGTACAGGCCGCTCGTTCGGGAGGCCCTCGTCGCTGCCCATGGTGAAGGGACCGACAGGGACGAGCACCATCGGGGCACCATCCTTCCCTCGGCTTGCTTCGGACGACACCGCCTCTCCCACCACGGGACAGAGAATTCCTGCCATGAGGCCGATCCCCATCCACCACATGATCTGCCATCTACGCATTGTCACCACCATAACTATTCTCAACACACGACCGCGCCGCCGGCCAGTGTAGCCAGCTCGCGGGATAAACTCAACGAAATGAGAAGAGGGGAATGGCTCGTCAACGAGCGAGAGAAAACGAGGAGAAATTGGTGTCCCCAACGGGATTTGAACCCGTGTTACTGCCTTGAAAGGGCAATGTCCTAGGCCAGGCTAGACGATGGGGACGAGAGACGGTGCGTAAAACGAGCTGAATTCTTACCATACTTCAGACTCATGTGTCACTAGAGGAAGCGAGACGCGCCCAGGCGGCTGGTCGCGTTTCCTACTCGAATTCGGTAGGATACAGGCTCGCACGAATATTGGCGCCTCGCCTGGCAGGCGCCCAAGGAGCAGGACTCATGATCAGACCACGATTCGCGACGTACAGATCGGTGCTCCTCGTTGCGGCCGGTCTAATCGTGGCGAGCTGTGCCCACGAGACCCACCAGACCCGCGAGACCTACCAGGAACGGGCGAAACTGATTAAAGATCACGCCGACTCATTCTATGGCAATCTGAAAACGAACCGAGTGGAGTCCGCGATCCAGAACAACCGAAAAATTGAAGCGATGGCACTCCAGATGGGGGACACAGTCAGGAAACGAACCGGCCAGCCAAGCACGCCGGCGGTCGAGCAGGAACTGGCCTTGCTGAACACCGCCAACGCAACCGCCGCCACCAACTGGCTTGCGCTGGGCCAGTACTACACCATCAAGCGCCAGTACCCTCAAGCCCGCGCCACCTACCGCCGCCTGATCGACAGTTATACCAACTCCACAGACCGGCCCTATCGCGAACAGGCCCTGCGCGCCTTAAAAGACTTGGACAGCCGCCATCCACCCACTACGACAACGGCAAACCCATGAACTACCCACAGGTCCTGCGCCAATCCTTTCGACTCCTGCTCGGCGGGCTCCTCTTGCTCAGCTGGGGCTGTGTCCACCGGATTCATGTGGCCCCAACGCCTCCGGCCGTCTCGACTGCCCCTATTGCTCGATCACTGCAAGTCGTCGTGCCCTTCCTCGCAGTGGAAGGAGCCGACCGTATGCCAGGCATCGCCTTGCTCGAATGGCCGGCGCAGGATCTTCGATCCGCCGTGATCGGCTACATCCAATCGCGCCAGACCTTTGCCTCGGCAAGCGACAAACCGGGCGACCTCACCATGACCGTCAAAGCCTGGCTGAGGCTGCGAGCAGGCGACCGCTACCAATACAAGCTGCGCCTGGAAACAACCCTCAGCCATTCTAAAAAGCAGCCGATCAAGTCCTATCTGGTGGAAAAAGACGCGGCAGGCCAGGAAGTCCGCTGGAGCACAGCCTCCGATCAAACCCCCATTGCAGAAGCGGTCCAGGCAGCACTGGACGATCTCCTTACGCAGATCGAAGCCGACCGCCTCTTGTATTGAAAAGTCGAACTGAAGACGGGGGGAGCTAGGAGGCCTGAGACCGTCGGTCGAAAAGACGCATCACCAGACAGCCTGCTGCCAGACCTGCCACAAACATCGCACAGACCAGCCAGCCGGAAGAAACGCCCGCTTGCCTCGTTTCACGACGACGGAGCTCCCGGCTGAGATTCGGCATATGGGACTCGCCCCCGAGCCATTCATCCTCTGCCCCGAGCGAGGCAGGTCTCTGTTGACGCGGATCGTCCTTCTTCGCTCACTCATCTAGTCCTGCGCTCGTACAATCCCACACCCACCGACTCTCGCTGCTTGTACAAATCGAAAACCCGCTTTACGCCGTACCGGAACCGGTGAAATTGGCCCAGGTCTCATCAGCCTGCGCAACGGAAGCCTGCCTGTACTCCTTGCAATCGACGCGCAGCGCGCAATTACCGAACGAAGCGTTCGCCGAGTCACAATGATGCGGGCGCTCGGCATTGGCATGCTGATTGGGGCGGAAGTCCTGACAGGACACGCACATCCTTGCGACCGCAATCTCGCCCTGCGTTTGGAGGCTGTGAATCACCTTCACCAGGGAGGTGAGGAGCACCACTTGCTCCGGCGACGAGAGGGTCGCCGTTGCCGCTCCCAGCCGATCTGGCGCACCGGGAGAGGGAGCACAGGACCGATTTCCTTTGGCCGTCAATTGCGCCAGCACAACCCGTCCATCGCTCAGGTCTCGACGCCGCCGAACCAACTGTTTCTCTTCAAGCGTGGCGATGACCTCCGACGCAGTCGGGAGCCTGACCGCCAACTCATTCGCCACGGTAGAGATACGGGCTCGTTGCCCCGGCTTCGAGCGAAGCAGGGTGAGGACCTGCCGCTGTAACGGGCCAAGACCGGCGCGACCTTCGCGGCGCCACGTCCGGCTCTTCATCGCCAGCCCGACTTTCTCCAGACCGGACACCAACTGCGCGATCAGGGCGGCAGCCTCCTGTCGGCTGGGCAACACAGATGTGGTCTTCTTGCGATTATTCACTCGTAATTTGGCCATCAGCACACCTCCAGGAATACCAATATTTCGCGAGTCTATGGTGTGGGCTCTATCCGAGTCAAGCGGCCAGGGCCGCGCCATTGCGGCGAATCGCTTTAGTTTTCAAAGAGGACAGCCGATAACAAGATTAGGACTGGAGGGTATTACGGTGAAGCTGCTTCCATTCCCTGAACTGGAGCTGGCAAAACGCGCGCGGACTGACGATCTGACTCGTCTGCTGCAACAGCCGACTGATCGGGAGCGCCGTCCCTGCCAAAACTGTGATACTCCGTGTAAATGTTCCGCCCGCTCAACGAACTGTTGCTGCGGCTGTTCTGCCCGTTGTACTGACGCACCACGATTTCTTTCCACTGAGCCGGACCAGCACCCGATTGAACCGCATATGGTGCCCCTGATCTATGCCCTGTCCAGCTTGCGGATTGTACCGCCCTGCTGGTCCTGCGAAGGGCATCTCCGGCCCATCGGCGGACTCACGCGTCTGCCGCAAGTCTGGTTTTATTCCGCCTCCACCGTCTACCCGGAACTCATCGCCTCCTATTTCACAGATATGAAATCTCGCGGGAAACTGGTCCATCAATGGACTGTGTCCATTTGCCCCCATACCCCCGGCGGCGCCACTCTCTTTCAAATCCAACCGGAGGGACTCCAGTCATTCGAGATTCAGGCAAAAGACCTTCCTTCCCTGCAGAATGACCTCTGTACCATCGGCGACTCCCTCGTGATATCGATCCGGCAACTCGCGCTGAACCTGCTCAACCCACGATAACAAAGACGCAGTCCGGTTCCTTCGCGTCCGACTGCGGGCGCCTCTCCAATGAACAGGTCGAGCCGCAGGACTTTGCATCCACACAACAACATGAACCCGCCTGTCACGAACGTCTGCGTGACAGGCGGGTCAATCGCTGTGGCGCTGAATAAAAAAGCCCCTTGGGGACGGCGATTGGCCAACAGAGGAGGGACGAACCAACCCCGCCGACCAACCGGCGCCCCCAAGAGGGAAGACCTAGAATTCCTCGAACTCACTTTCCTTCTGCCGGCGATCCTTGCCGTTCCCGCTGGCGATCGAAGCCGGTTCCGGCGCAGACATAGGGACAACCGCCGGTTTCTTGAACATCGGTTTCTTCGCCGGCCCGGACGAAAGGGCGCCGGGCCGCCCCTGGCTCTGCTCCGGTCCAGTCTGCGCGAGCTTGAAGGACGCGACCTGGTGCATCAGCTCCTTGGCCTGCTCCTTCATGGACTGGCTGGCGCTGGTCGCCTCTTCCACGAGCGCCGCGTTCTGCTGCGTCGTCTCGTCCATCTGCACGATCGCCTTGTTCACCTGATCAATCCCGCTGGCCTGCTCCTGCGCCGACGCCGTGATCTCGGCGATGATGTCGGTCACCCGTTTCACCGAGCCCACGATCTCCGCCAGCGTCTTGCCGGACTGATCGACCAATTCGCTGCCGTCCGTCACCCGCTGGATAGACTCGTTGATCAAGCCCTTGATCTCCTTGGCCGCGGTCGCAGACCGCTGCGCCAGGTTGCGGACTTCGGCGGCCACGACGGCAAAGCCCCGTCCATGTTCCCCGGCTCTGGCCGCTTCCACCGCGGCATTCAAGGCCAGAAGATTCGTCTGGAACGCGATCTCGTCGATCACCGTAATGATGTCGCCGATCTTCTTGCTGCTCTTGTTGATCTCGCCCATCGCGTCGATCGCTTTGGTCGTGACCGCACCGCCCTGTTCGGCCACGTTGCGAGCCGCAATAGCCAACTGGTTCGCCTGCTTGGCATTGTCGGCGCTCTGCTTCACCGCGGAGGTCATCTGCTCCATCGCCGAGGAGGTCTCTTCCAGCGCGGAGGCCTGCTCGCTGGTCCGTTGCGAGAGATCCTCGTTGCCCTTGGTAATCTCCTCCGAGCCGGTACTCACGCTCTCGGCGGCAGTCCGCACGGTCGCGAGAGTGGCCGTCAAATTCGTGATGGCCCTATTCAGGCTGACCTTCATCTGCTCGAACTCGCCTTCGTAAGCACCGGTCATCTGGGTCCGGAGATCCCCCTGCGCAAGGGCTGTCAACACCGTTTGCGCCTCATGCAGCGGGGTCACGACGGCGTCCAACATCGTATTGACGCCCTGCGAGAGGTTCTTGAAGAAGCCCTCGAACTCCTCCGCGTTGATCCGTTCGCCCAACTGGCCGGAAGAGGCCGCCACGATCAAGCGATCCACGGCGATCTGGGCCTTCTTATCGGCGCTGACATCCCTCCATTCGACCACGTTACCAAGATACTCGCCCTTGTCGTTCATGATGGCCGAGGCCGCCAGGTCCAACGTGAGCGGCCCAATCTTGATCTCCGCCGTACGCGGGAGGTTCTTCGGATCGTCCAGCAATTGCCGCTGCTGCGACGGATTCTTGTGGTACATGTCGATGCTCGAGCCGAGCACCTTGTCGACGCGGAAGCCGGGAATAGCCTTCTGCACTTCGCGTTCCATCTTTTGCAGGTTCGTCTGCGAGGATTTGTTGAGGTACACGATCTGGTAGTTCCGGTCGCAGACGAGCATGTTGGCCGTGGCGCTGTCGAGGGCCGACCGCAACCGCGCCATCTCCACTTCCAGCTTGCGGGTCTCGGTCACGTTCTGCCACTCAAGCGTGTTGCCGATGTACTTGCCCTCCAGGTCATTGATGGCGCTGACCGAGAGCGCAAGGGTCAGCGGGCCAGCCTGAATGTTGGCCTTATGCGGCAGGTTCCGCGGATCGTCCAGCAGCCGACGAATCCGTTGCGGGTCCTTGTGGAAGCTATCGATGCAGGTCCCCACCAGCTTGTCGGTATCGAAGCCAGGAAAGAGGGTCCGGAGTTGTGGCTCTAATAGCTTGAACTGTTTTTTCGCGCCCTGGTTCACATAGGTGATCTTGCAATCGCGATCGATCATCGTGACCGCGGCATTCGCGGCGTCGAGCGCCCCCACCATCTCCTGCTGCTTGGCAGATGACGACTGGAGCTTCTCCCCCATCGCATTGAAGGCCTGGGACAACTGCCCCATTTCGTCATGATTCGTCGCCGAAGCGCGGGTCCCATAATGACCCTGGGCGATCTTCTCCACGGCCTCGCCGAGATGTTTCAACGGGAGAATGACCAGGCTGCGCAGGAGCAGAAATACGATCGCGGCCAGGAAGGCGGCGCCCAGCGCCCCGACGGCATAGAGCACGTTGGTCTTGTGGTCGAGCGCAGCCAGCGCCTTTTCCATCGGCATTTGCACCGAGATCGCGCCGACCATGTCGCCCATCTTCTTGTCGGTATGGCACCCGATACAGGCTTGGCTGTTGATGATATCGGGGGTCATGCGGCGGAACATCATGGCGCCCTTGACCGGCTCGACGCGGATCGACTCGGCCGCCCCGGCCGCCAGCGCGCGGAGGCCTTCTTCTTCAAATGACCCCTGGGGGCTATTGGCAGGATTCAGCGGCGTTTTGCTGATGATGCGCGCCGTATAGAACCCGAGTTGGTTGAGCTCTTCCGACATTTCCCGCGTGGCCGTCGCCGGAAGCGGAACGGTATCGGGGGCGCTGTGATCTTGCGCCACCTTGATCATCCCTTGGCCGGAACCCTTGATCTTGGCCACATACTGGCTGGCGAGGTACCCGCGCGTCACTTCGATCTGCTTCTGAATGATCGTGCCCCGCTCCTGGAGGCGGTTCTGCAAATCATCGCGCATCCCCTCTGCCAGCCAATAGGTGAGGGAGCCCATGCCGGCCAGCACGAGCGGGATCGTGAGCGCCAGAACCTTCGACGCCAAGTTCAGTCGGGACCAATATCGTGTCATGGAAGTACTCCCTGCATGAAATAAATATTTCGCTGGCCCGTTTCCATTCCGCTCATCCATTCACTCTGCGCGATCCGGCTGATCTCTCATGGCGCGCAAATAATCCCTCGCCCCCACCTCTTCCGAGGCCGGAATTCTGCGTCGAGGCGTATAGCCCTGCATCAGCTGCTCGACGATCAGCCGGTCGACCGCGGCCTCGGTAATATCGACGCAATCAGGCGATTGGTCCATCATCGTATTGAGCTGCGTGAGAGCCGCCACCGACTGCTGCTGCTGCGCAACCCAGGCCGATAGAACGGCCAGGGCCTGCTCAAGGGACGCGCAGGGCTGTGCCAGGGTCGGCGGGAGCCCTTCGTGAGAACTGGCTGCCCCTTCAAAATCTGATTGATGATGCATGATCCGGCCTTCCTTCGACGCAGGCGCCACCGCCACGATTGAATGCCACCATTCATCACTTCCGCCTAATATTTATCGGCAGTTACGTAAGACAAAGTAGGGGCAAAAAGTCCTGAGAACGCGGGCTAAATGTCCCGCGGGATAAACTAATGGAGAATAATAATGGAGAGGACTGCGAGGACTAGTCGGGAATCGAAGAGGAGTACTGCTTGCTATATACCACCGCGGCCTGGGAACGGCGCCTGGCACCGAGCTTCTTGAACACGGAGGTCAGTAAATTCCTGACGGTTTTGTCGCTCAATCCCAACGCCACGCCGATGTCTTTGTTGGTCTTTCCCTCGACGATCAACGTCATCATCTGCTGTTCCTGCAAAGACAGCGGATGCGGAGGATTCGGGCCGGCGGAGACATTAGGCGATTGCAACAAGGCCAGCACCCGCGCGGTGAGCGCCGGGTCCAACACGGACTGGCCCGCCGCGACTTGTTCAATGGCGCGGACCAATTCTTCCCCAAGCACGTCTTTCAGCAGATACCCCTTCGCACCGGCCAGAATGGTCGCCATGGCGGCTTCCTCATCGACATAGGAGGTAAGAAACAATACCTTGCAGGCCGGAACGATTTCCAGAATTTCCCGGCAGACCTCGATCCCATTGGCATCAGGAAGGCGCAAGTCCAGCAGCACGACCGCGGGGGTCAACCGGCGAACGGCCTCCACCGCTTCCCGCCCGGTGCCGGCCTCGCCGACCACGACAATTCCGCCGACCCGTTTAAAGAGCGACTGCAGGCCCATCCGGACCACTTCGTGGTCATCGACAAGAAGAACCGTAATCGGCTGCGCTACACCCTGCATGTCGTCTCCTTACCTGGAAGTTCCACCACGATTCGAACCCCCTTCCCTCTGGAAGACTGCACCTCGCACCGGGCTCCGATCTTTTCGGCACGAACCGCCATATTGCTCAACCCCAGGCCCCTGCCTGAGACCTTCCGGCTGTCGAACCCCTGTCCATTGTCTTCAATCACCAACCGCGCCCCTCCGTTGTGTAGAGCCAACGTCACCTGCCCGCTGGTGCCGTGCGAATGCCGCTGAGCATTGCTGACCGCCTCTCGCACGATGAACAAGAGATGCTCCTCTGCATCGCCTGCGAGCCGCGAGAGAGCCTCGGAAGCGAGCGTGACTTGAAAGACGATCCCCCGCGGCCCCTGAGCCGCCACGACAAGATCGGTGAGTATCTCCTGGAATGACTTACTGCTGCTGCTGCTGTTTGCAAGAGGCGCTCCCCCGATGATGGACTCTCGCAGTTCCCGAATCACTCCCTTCAGCGCCGCCAACCCTTCACCGACCTGGGCCCGCGCCGCCTCCGTGTTCTCGCCGATCAATTCCTGGCTCTCTCGCAAGGTCAGCCCCATGGCAAAGAGGGATTGGATCACGCCGTCATGGAGGTTCAACGCCATCCGTTCCCGTTCGTCCAACGACGCCCGCAGCAACAACTCGCTCTGTTTGAGCGCCTGCTCTGCGCCTTGTCGCTCCAGCGTCGCGCCCAGGACGTTGGCGACGGCCTGCAGGAAGTGGATATCGTCCTGGCCGAACGCCCGTAGCGCCTTGGTATGGACGCCCAAGACACCCCACGAATGGCCATTGCTATAAATCACCGCGCTCATGCCGCTAACGACTCCATGTTGATGGAGAAGGGGTGGGCCTGAAAATCGCGTTTCACTGCGCAAATCCCGCACCACGATCGGCGCTCTGGACTTCAGGGTATGGCCAGCCTGAGAATCGAGTCCGGCACTCACGAGAGCGTTCCCCACAAGCCCTTCCCGCCATCCCATTCCGGCTCGAAGCAGGCACATATCGCCGGCAGGCAGCAACTCCAGCACTTTGCAGAAATCCGCCTCCAACGCCTCAGCCACCAGACGCGCGGCTTCGTGTAACACCAGATCCGCGTCGTGCGTCGACAGCGCATAGAACCCCAATTGCGCCACGGCAGCCTGTTGCCTGGTGCGGGAGAGCAACGCGACCTCATTGCGCCGACGGTCGGTCACGTCTCGGAGGATGACCGAACAATAGGTGCGTCCGCCGACCATCGTTTTGGAAATGGCCGCCTCAACGGGAAATTCCTCGCCGGTGGCCCGCAAACCGGCAATCTGGCTCAATCCGCCCATCGCCCGTGGCAAGCTGCCCGACTCGATAAATCTCTGCACCAGCGCTGGATGCCCAGGCCGAACGCGCAACGGCAGCAAGACCTCGATCGGCTGACCGATGATCTCGCCGGCTTTCCATCCAAATATCTTCTCAGCCATGGCATTGAACACCACGACCCGCCGATCCTCATCGATCGTCACGATGGCATCCATCGCCGACTCGATAATGCCTTGCAACCGGGCCTCGCTGTCATGCAAAGCTTTCTCGATCTGCTGGCGGAGGGTAATGTCGCGGACGATGCCATGTACGCCGACGACGGCCCCGTATTCTTCAATCGGCGCGACATTGACCTCCGTGGGCACAGCCCTTCCGTCTTTGGCGGTAATGGAGAGCTGCAGCGACGGCAGGAACTCTCCCACCATGGCGGCCTTGAATGCGTTCACAGCCTTGGGGAGCTCCGACACGGAGAAATATTCTGAAAAATGGGACCCGATCATCTCCTGGGGAGTATAGCCGAGGACTTTCTCCGAAGCGGGAGAGACATAGATGATTTGCCCCTGTTCGTTGAGCCGGTAAATCACATCGATGGCACTCTCAGCCAGCAGCCTGAACTTTTGCTCGCTCGCTGCCAGCGCCGCTTCTGCCTCTTTACGGGCAGTGATGTCCTGGATCTGCGACACGAAGTACAACGGATCTCCTTGCCTGCCTCGGACCAGCGAGGTGCTCAAGGCAATCCAAATCGGGTGGCCGAGCTTGTGCAGATAACGTTTCTCTACGTAATAGGCACAGAGCTCGCCGGCCAGCAGTTTGTCCACGCTGGCAAGGTCCGCACCCAGATCGTCCGGATGGGTAATGGCTTGGAACGTCAGCGCCGTCAACTCTGGCTCTGAATAGCCGACGATCTCGCACAAGGCGCGGTTGACCTGCAGCCATCGTCCGTCCGTTCCCACGAGGGCCATGCCGATCGTGGCGTTCTGGAACGCGCCGGCAAATCGTTCCCGACTTTCCTGGAGCGCTTCCTCCGCCTCGCCAGCCCTCGCATGTTCTGATTGGGCCACCACCCCTACACTTTTCAGCCGCCGCAAGGCCCACAGCAGCCCCAGTGAGAGCGGCAGGACTCCCATAAGCCCGAGCAGGCCCACGAACAGCACGCGAGTTCGGATCGGAGCAAGCAACGTGCTGCGGTCCACCCGCAAAAGCACTATCCACTCTGGATTCACAGAATCCCGATAGCCGTGCGTCCTGGCAAACCCGGTCACGACCGGCACATGACGGCGGACATGCAGCTCCTCGACAAAGCCAATCTCTTCGGACTCCGCACGCAGAAACGACGGGACCGCCAGCTCTCTCAGATTCGACGGCACCGCGCTCGCATGCTGCAACGAATTTACAAAGTCGAGTCCTTCGCTGGTCACAAATTGATACTCGAGTGCGGAGAATGGCGTCGTATCGATACTCAATGGCTCCCACTTTCTCGTCACGGTATCTCCCAAAACCGACAGACCCACCCGCGACAGGACCACGCCGCAGAAGAGGCCGCTGGAGTCAGTGATCGGCGCTGCAAAAGACACCCCGGCGCCGACCTCCTGCCCGGCCAGCTTCGTCGATTCCCATTGATATATAACCTTCACGCGACCGTCACGCATCTGCTCAAACCATGGGCGGTGACTGAAATCGCTACTGGCCAGCGAAGCATTCGTCGTCGTCACGACGTGACCCTGCGCATCGAGCATGGACAGCGATTCATACAGAGGATAGGCCTGGCTCACCCACTTCAAGTAGGTCGATATAAAAGATGTGTCGCGACAGCGGCTGGTGAACGCTCGCGCCATCATCTGTGCGTCGCCCCGACGCTCAAACACGATCCGATCCAGCTTGTCGGCGACCTCGCCTGCGGCCAGAGCCAGCGTATGCCCAGTGGTCTCCAGCAGCTGGCGCTCGATGATAGAGAGGGAGATCCATCCAATGAGCAGCGTCACGGCAAGAATGCTGCCGATGAGCAGGGACAACTGTCGCGGCCCATAGGAGATGAAACTTGCATTACCGTTCATGCTGCATGTCCGCGGTGGAGAAATCAGGCGCGCGTTCTGAATTGCGCCAGAGTGTTCGTCCGGCTTCCAGCCGTGGCCCCTCTCGTCATGGAGAGAAAACCGCCTGCACCGTTACCCCAATAGCAATAGACCAATTCCCCCTCTTACCCAAAACAATAGTTCGACGTGGAGGAGGTGAGTAGATATACCCACCCTACCCCAACACCAAAATCCAGGCCACAAATATTGGGAAAATGACTCGTATCTCAAGTGGCGGGAGATCCACTATTCCGGTTTGGAGCCAGAGGGAGCGTCTTCTTAATCGAATCAGGCCGGTGCGATAAGGCTGGGCGGCGGCGAGAGCGGTTCGGCTACGTGCGGGCTGGTACGGGCTTCGGCTTTGGACCGACAGTACCGGGAAGGGTTGCGCCATTCCGGAGATCCTCATCCTTGACGATCCGGCCATCTTCCAGCGTAATGGCTCGGTCCGTCTCATAGCCGAACACTGGGTTGTGCGTCGTGATCAGGATCGCCAGCCCTTTCTCGGCCGCCAAATGTTTGAACAGCGCGATGATGGACTCGCCCGTCGCCTTGTCGAGGTTCCCGGTGGGCTCGTCCGCGACCAGAATCTTCGGATCCACGATCAGGGCGCGCGCGATCGCCACCCGTTGCATCTGCCCGCCTGACAATTCTCGCGGCAAATGGGTGGCCCGGTCGCTCAGGCCGACCATCCTCAGGACCTCCGCGGTTCTGCGCGCATCGGTTCGGCGCCCCAGGAACATCAGCGGGAGCTCGACGTTCTCCGAGACCGTCAGCGTCGGCAGCAGGGAGAACTGTTGAAACACGAACCCCAGCACCCCGCGCCTGACCTCGACCAGCTCGTCCTCGGAGAGCCCGGCGACCGACTTGCCCGCCACCATGAGCGTCCCTGCCGTCGGCGCATCCAGGCAGGAGAGCAGGTTGATGAGCGTCGTCTTGCCCGAGCCGGAGGGGCCGAGAATCGACACGATCTCGCCGGTCCTGATGGAGAGGTCCACCCCGTCCAGCGCCTTGACCGTCTCGCTGCCACGATAGTAATACCGCTTGAGCCCGTGGGCCTCGATGATGGTGTCGTGCATCTCAGCCTCCCTTCCCGATCGCTTCGACTGGCCGCATCGACGATGCCCGCCACGCAGGATAGAGCCCGGCGAAGAATCCCAGCACCACGGTGACAAGCACGGTGTATCCGACGAGGGCCGGAGTAATCTGCACGATCGACCCCGATACGCCCAGGTTAGCCAGCGATTTGATCGCCTGCTCGACAAGGCCCGCGGCAATGACCGCCATCGCCGAACCGGCCAGGGCGCCGACAAAACACACCATCAGCGTTTCCAGCCAGATGAGCTGAAAGATGCTGCCGCGCCTCGCGCCAAGCGCTTTCATAATGCCGATTTCCGCCGTGCGCTCGTACACGCTCATGAGAATCGTGTTGATGACCCCGATGAGGGCGACGATCACGGCGATGGCGGCCACCGCGGCAATCATGGTCTGGGCTGTGGCCACGAGGTTGATCAGCGTGCTCTTCACCTGCTGCAACCCGACCACCTGGACCTCCGGCAGCTTGAGCCAGCGCGTTTCGAACTCGCGCATCTTGAACGAACTGAACTCTTTGAGCTTGATGCCGAGGATCGTCAACTGATTCGGCCGATTGAAATATTCCCGCGTCACATCGATCGGCAGAAAGACCGTTCCATCGTCCTGCGTGCCGGTCCGCTCCAGCACACCCACGACCGTGAATTGATACAGGACGGGATTGGGCTGGCCCGCCGGGGTAATTGAAGCGTAGAAACTGTCGCCGACCTTGCGCTGCTCGTACTCGGCGGCTTCAAAGCCCAGGACCACCTCGTCCTTGCTCCCGGGCGAAAACCACCGGCCATTGGCGTACCCCGGACCCTTCTTGAAGGCGAGCCACGGCTTCATGACCAGGAAACTCGGCACATCGATGCCGCTGATGATCGTGAAGTTACTGGCCGCGCCTTCGTCACGGATGCTGCTGGCCTGCTTCTGCGCCACCCCCACGAAAATCGGCGTGATGCTTTCGATATCCGGATCGCTCTTGACCTGCTGGTAGGTATCGCCAGGCAGATAGAGCAACCCTGTCCCTCCTTTGAGCATCATGGTCGCGGCCTCGTAGGGACAGCCCTTGGCCATGATCATGACCTGGTAACCCAGCATGTCGATGCTCTTGTCGATGGCCCCCCGGTAGCCCAGCATAAAACCTCCGAGCGACACGGCCACCGTCACCGCCAGCGCGACTCCGGCGACGGTCAGCCCTGTGCGCACCGGACGCCTGCGCAGATTCTTGACGGCCAGCACGACATAGCGCCGGAGCACAAACGGATCTCGCGTTGTCTCGTCCATTATGTCCTCCTCACTCGAATTCGACCGCGCTGGCGACAAACTGATACCCGTCGCCATAGGGCACGATCTGCCCCTCCACGCGAGCCCTATGTCCGTTCCTCCTCGGCGCCACCATCGTGATCTGCTCCAAATCGACCCGCAGCATCTTCGTGCCTGAGAGAAAAAAGAAATAGCAGCCCATAGTGGTGCATTGCTGCCGGACCGTACCCTCGATGGCCAGAGTTGTGTGCAGAAAATCCTTCGGCCGCTCGATGAGATCTGCAACCTCAGCCTTCGGCACTCCCGCGAACGAGCCATACTCGTTGGGCAGACTTACCAGGTACCAGATGACCACCGCCCCGACGACGAGGGAGAGCGCGCAGAGGACCAGTATCGTTCTCATACCCTACTCCTTTCGGGCCTTCGCCTTCTCGGCTGCCTGCTTGGCTCGCTCGAAATACGGCTCGAACTTCTTCCCGTACACGAAGAAGTCGATCAGGATTAAATTCTTCCGAATACCGCGGAGGGACGCCTCGTAATCAGGTCTGCCGCTTGGATCGAATGACGGCGGCGTAATGGCCGCTACTTTGTCGGCCTTCGCGCCAGGATCGACGGTGATATAGTAATCGTGCTTGTAGAAGTCCCCGAGCGTCAGGCCCTCGAATTGGTTGAGGAACTCCTTGCTCCTCAGCTGGCGCGCCGCCGGGCTTTCCAACCGCTGGAAAAAGAATCTCCTGATCGCAGCGGTCTGCGGGTCCATCGACAGAAACACCTGGATCACGCCACCCTTCCCTGGCACGTTGACGCCATGAACGACCCCGATCTTACTCTCTCCCTTAAAGACGCTATACACGGTATAGGGGGTCTCGAACGTCTCATAGATCGGATCAAGGTCGCTGCCGAGACGTTCCCGTAGGGCGCTGAAGAGCTCGGCGCCATTCTTGAGACGTGGAAACTCATTGAGGTCCTCTTTGTAGGTCGTCATCTCGGGATAGAGATACTTTAAGTCCTCAGCCGGATTGCTCAACGTGCACCCAATCGCGGCAAAGGCATACTGAGGCAACGCGAGGACCGCGACCATCAGGCACATGACGAGACTCTTCATCCGCGCCTCCTACTGATAGAAATAATATTGCATCGTCGCAATGGTGCTGTGCGGCCCTTGCATCTGCTCGACTTGGCGCTCGACATTGAGTTTGATCCAATGCAAGTTGGAATTACCGATGTCGTTCCTGAAATACCAGGAGATCTCGCCGATGATGGACGCATCGGCGCCCAGCCCCTCCTGCTGAAAGCGCCGATATTGCGTGGAGACGCCCCACTGTCGCGAGGCGTGAAGATATTCGGCTTGATAGAGCTGCGTGAACAGATTGCTGGACAGATCGCGGCCTCCGCTGAGTTCGGACGTGACAGTGAGCAGACCGGTCGGCACCGCCTGTCGATAGCGGCCATCGAGGCCGACCCGCTTCGTCTCCACGCGATTCTCGTTCCCTATGTTTACGGCAAGAATGCGACGGCGCGTGATGGCATCGGGAGACAATCGCTCCCCTCCCAGAATCGATAAGCCACCTTCCAGCCCATATTCGTAACTGTACTTATTCGCCAAGCTCAGCCTGATTGCACCGAGTCCACTCTGGCCTTTGAATTTGAGATCGTACCCGGAGCCGGCCAAATAGTAGACGTCATAATTCACATCCGGACTGATCGCGCCCCAGAATCCTGTATACCAATCCCGCTCAAATCCAAAGTTACGGTCATTGGACAGCTGAAGCACCGTGCCATGCGTATCGGTCTGAAGGTTAAGCCCGAACGGCACATAAAACCGGCCGGCGCGAAGGTTGAACCGCCCGACCGTATCGCCACGCTGTTCATCGCTCAACAGAGGATTGAGCACGTTGTACAGGTCCAGATAGGCGTTGTGATACTCGAATGCCCAGCCGGGCCGACCCTGGCCCTCCATATCGTTCTGCACGGGGTTGAATCCATCTCGACGGACCAACCGCCCCTGGAAATCGAAGCTGGCCAGGGTCGCAGTCGCCGTCGAGAACTTCTTGAGCGCCTCGAAGCCAACAGACTGGCGGCTGGCGGTCTTGCCCCGCTCGTTCATGTCGAACTGCGACATGACTTCCTTCCTGAATCCGAAATTCTCGGTCAACAATGTCTCTCGCCATGAGCGAGAAGCCTGTTCCGGCGTGGCCTGCGGCGCCGGAAGTTCGGCAAGGTCCGCGAACGGGTCTATTTCTGAGCCGGCAGCCGTTTCCTTCCTCTGCTTCTCGTCTGATGGCGCCGCAGATATCGATGGCGCGCACAGGCCAATCGCAACGAGCGCCACTGCCGCGGCAAGGAATTGTTTCTGGATCTCGAAACGCACCACAGATTCCTTGCCGCCAATGACCTGCCAATTGCGCGCGGCGCCCATGAAGACTGCTTTACGAATGCCCCCTCATGTCTCGATGCGCGCCTGCGATCACCTCAGCCTCTTCAGCCGCCTTGGCATAGATGGCCGCGAGGCTTTGGCAGTGCTGGACCATATCGATCTTGGGGGACATCACTCCGCGCGAACCAGCTTCAGGATTCTTCTGATACTCCTCCGCCATGACCAGCATGTCCTTCGCGCGCTGGCGGAGATGGGCGGCCTCCTTCACATACCAGGTTTCCAACCCTGCGTGGTCGTTCTTGGCAACCAGGTCTTGAGGCGGACTGGCAATGACTGCGCATGCCACGACTCCCACCATCATCAGAACCGCAACGAGACCTCTCCATACGTTCTTATTCTTCATCATGATTGCACCCTCCCTTGTTAGACGCATTGGGAATGACCGCCCCAGTTCCATCACGTTCGAAGCCTTGTCTGCATTCCGGTGTTACGCGCCCACGAAAATGAGACAGCAGGCCGGACTCGAAACCGAGCATCGGGCAGCACAGGTGATAGCAATGGAACGACTGCAAGGAATGGACGGAAGACGATCAGATGCGAAGCACAGAAATCTTAAGCAGGAGATCCCGGGGAGGACTGCCCGGGAGAGAATCATGCAAACGGCTGCTGTGTGAGATGCGGGCGACAAGAAGAGCCAACGAGGCGGTATCTTCAGAGCAGATCGAGTGACAGTCCCTGGAGAGGTGGGGCTTATCGGCGGATTGTACGCCGAGTGTCTTAAACGCATCGCAGAACTGATAGACAGGTGGTTCATCTGAAGTTGAACAGCCATTGCCCATGGCACCAGCCATAGCGCCATTCACCGGCAGAAGACAGGCATAGGCATTGAAGCTCAACGCGAGCAGGAGCGCGACGAGCGTGCAAGCTAGAGCCGAACGGGAGCGATGGGACCGTACTTGCATGGCGCCAGTCTATCCCCCTCCATCCCGGGCGTCAACGGTGTTACTCATACACTTTGCCACGAGGTACAGGGAATTAGAATCGATCGAGCAACTGCTGTTTCTTGGCTCGGTATTCTTCTTCCGTAATCAACCCTTGCGCCTGCAGCCGTTTCAGCACCTGCAGCCGTTCTTCAAGGGACAAGGGGGGAGAAGCGATCTTGGGAGCGCGAGCGGGCGATTGAGTCCCGGCTGAGGTTTCCTGGGAGTCTGCCACCGCAGCCGGCTCTCTTAAGAGGAGCGCCTGATAGGCAATCGCCAGTTCAGAGGGGGGCGAAGTCAACAGACTGGGAGCGGAGCCGGATTCTCGCACGATCGTCTGATGGCGGCCCGCGACCAGATCGTACGAAGGACCGGCGTCTGGACGCAGCGGGCGCTCCCACAGCAACTGGCGCGTACTGGGCATCGTGACGGCCTTCCGATAGTTGGCTACGACGAGATGCAGCGCGGTCCTCTCCCGATACCATCCGCCGGTGGTGAGCTCCGTGAGTCCCTGTGAGGTCGTGCGACTCAGTCCGAACACGACCCATTCGTTGGGTTGCGCGTGAGCAAACGCTTTACTCAAGGTCGCGCTGAGGTAGGTGATGTCCTCTTCGGTGAAGGCCGACAGTACCGGTCCTTGCGGCACGGGAATGATCAGCCCATCGGCCTGACGCTGGACATGCAGTGCCGTGAGGATGGCTGTCCAGTCCTCAGGGCTCAAGA
Organism: Nitrospirota bacterium; assembly: GCA_026387665.1. Taxonomy (NCBI): domain Bacteria; kingdom Pseudomonadati; phylum Nitrospirota; species Nitrospirota bacterium. The sequence goes on along the minus strand of JAPLLG010000008.1, from coordinate 40,358 downwards.
CGAACGGATGTGTGAACCGCTGGGAGCTCACCAGGCGATCGTCAGCCGTGGCGGCTTGCAGCCGGACGAAACGGTCCGCCTCTTCGCACTGTCCACAGGCGATCCTGGTGGCTGGCGCGGCAGCCACAGACACTCCGCCGGTTAGCAGCAGCAATCCTGCCATCAGACACAGACCGATTGAGATGTGTCTTCCTTGTAATAGTAATACGCGCATCACCGTTCTCACTCTTTCTCGGACGCTGGTGCAGATTTGCTGCTCAATTAGCTCTGACCGTCAGTGTGCCTCAATACGCAAAATCAAATCCGACGAGCATGGTCTGGCCCAGCAAATCGCCGCCTGCGGTACCGACTCCCTTCGACCGGTAGGTATTGTATTCGGCATGCAGTGCAATATCGGTCCGATTGGACTGGTGGATGTAATAGCGGGCCAGGACCGTATGGGAGTCTACGTTATTGTAGTGCTTGGCGAAGGTCGGGTCACCCTGGCGCTCGTTCCGGATCACATCATATCGATAGGAAAATAACCAGCCCGGCGTCTCGAACACCGGAAACAGCGTCGGATACCAATCCAATTCGGCGAAAGCCCCGTTCCAGGATGCGTTCTGCGCGTTGACAATGCCTTGCGACAGGAACAAGTTTTTGCTGTCGTTGCCATGCATCAGGGCGCCAAAAAGGTTCCACTGGCCGTCGAAAGTGAGGCTCGCGTCCACTCCAAGGCGGCTGAACGGTTGTCCGCTCCCGGCCACCGCCTGACAGGTCGGACAGGTGGCATTCACCACGGTGGGGGCATTCCCATAGGCGCCAAAGAGTCCGATCCGGTGACCGGTCACGATGCCGTAGCCTCCGAACGACTGCGTCATATGGCCATAGAAATTCACGTTGCGGCCTCCCGTCCCGCATGTGGTGCCTTCGGCGCAGCCGCTGAGCGGGCCGGAGAATGTGTTGGTCGTCAGTGCTGCAAGGCTGTACCGGAAGTAGCCGTCGGTCACGGACGTTTTCTTGATGCCGCTCAACTCGCCGCCCGGCTGGTTTTCGCCGATCGCAAAGGAGTTGGGATTGCGATAGGAACTGGTCGAGGTCCCGCTAATGGTCGAGGTGTAGGGCGTGCCAGGCAGGTAGTGATACATCACAAACCGCGAGTTCAGGGTCGGGCTCCGCTTCTCGCTGAAGGGTACATCCAACTCGAACTTGCCGACCCGCAGATTAAGCAGATAGTCGCCTGGCTCGCTCTTGACGCCCACGAACCGTTCCAGCCTCATGAGCCGCACATAGGCCGCCTCCAGATCGCTGTCGCTGGCGCCGGTCCCGAACCCGGCGCTCCCCAAGCCGGGGGTAAACACGATCCCAAAAGCAATGTCGCGATGGATGGTTCCGAAACTTAAGATATCGAGGCCGGTGAAGCCGAACCCGCCCGTCGTGACGCCAGAGCCATCAGTTTTGACGTTCGCCCCCTGATACCCGACCGTCGTCCGGAATGAGAGGGGCCAGTAGCCCATGGTGATGCCCTCATGGGTCGGCAAGTCCTGGTCTGCCCCCAACTGATAGCCCTGATCGCGGAAAACATTCCCGAAGTCGTTCAACTTCGGGAAACCCGGAACGTGGCAGACGTTACAGGAAAAACCGTACTTGCGGGCAAAGGCCGGAATCGCATTGGCATTCTGGACCAGACCGCTCCATTCATAACTCAACAGCGCAATTAGCCCGAGCGCCACGATGATGAGGCTTTTCGTTCGAAGGTCCTGCATGATTTATTTCTCCTGACAGCTGAAACGTGAAAGGCCAGGGTCAGCCAGTCCCACCGGAATCGCCTCGGCGACAAGAGCTTGGCCGGCACTTCCTGGGAAGCAGCATGAGCGTTGTTCGTGAAATTGTGACATGAGGCGCTTACGCTCCCGCCTTGCAGAAGGTCCGCACATAGGCGACTAGTTTCCAGCCTTCGTCTTCGCTGAGCATGTGGGGAATAAGGGCCTGCATACCGGTCCCCGGGCTGCCGTATTTGATGATCCAAAAGAGCTCGCCATCATCGCGTTGCTGTTGGAACGCGCAATCCGTGAAGTTGCGCGGAGGATGTTTGGCCTGCATATGGCTCGCGGGGCCATCGCCTGCTCCGCCCATCCCGTGACAGAGAAAACATTGGCCCTTGCCTTCGTAGAGGGCTTTCCCTGCTGCCACGACATCTGCATCAGCGGTCCGCGTATCGCCGAACGGCGCCTGCAAGGCTTTGGCCTCTCCCGAGTGGGCCGTAGGTACTCGGTCCTCTGCTGGCGGCTGAGAGGTACAGGAGAGCGTGACGACTGCGAGCAGCAGTCCCACGACCAGGGCGCCCTGAGCCACGAATCTGTTTTTCATCGTCATTGTGCGTCCTCCTCGGGTAACAAGCGCTGCGTCATCGTGATCGAGAGCCGATCCCACTCTGGCCACCGCGGCAGACTTCGTCACAGTTCGCCGAATCAACAGGGGTCGCTCCTTGCCACGGACAATAAAAAAGCCCAAGGCGCCTTGTGGCGCCTTGGGCTCTGGACTATGGGTTCTCTGGCCTAAATCGAATGAGCGTATGAAATTGTCTCGCAGATTAACGAGCCAGCCGACGGGAAGTCAAGCGGCGGGTGATCGACGGCTCCGGTTTTGACTTTCGTGACTGCGAAGCCAGGGTGAGAAGGCGCTGATTCAATAATGCCAGGCCAGACCAGCCGAAACGGCCCTGGGGCCGCCAGGCGTAAATTGCAGTCCATTCACCGGGGCTGCATCCGTGGCGAGCTTGGTTTCATAGGCTAGCTGCGTCTGCCGCCAGGAGACATCCATTAGATTTTGAATACTGAAAAACCCTTCTATGTTCTGCCACCAGCCCTTCGAGCGCGGACGGTAGCGAGCCACGAAGTTGAAGATGGTCCAGGGCTGGGCATTGATGCTGCGATCCTGCATCAGAGGCCTGGCCCCCAGATGCACCATCTGCAGCGAGGCGGCCAGCCCCATCGGCAAACGCGCCGTCAATTCGCCATGTCCGGTCATGGTCGGGGCCTGAGGAATCGGATTGCCCGTCTCGCGAAACTCCGCCGAGTTCAGCGTCGCACTGCCGGAGAGGGACAACCAATCCAGCAACTGAATGCGGCTGCCGAGATCCGTGCCATACCGGCGCGTGGCACCGAGAATCTGCGTCGTCCCGAGGTTGCCCTGATAGACCAGCTCGGAGGTCAGGTCCATAAGCCAGAAAGAGGCGGAGATCTCAAACCGGTCCCACTGTCTGGTGCGAAACCCCGCTTCGTACCCTGTCGCCTTCGGCAGGGCTTGGACGTTGGAAGAACCCACCACCGCTCTCGCGTCGTTACTGTGGAAGCCGGTTCCGGCATTGAGAAATATTTCGGTGCCAGCCCAGGGACCGAGAATCAGGTTTCCCTTGGTCGACGTGATCATTGCATCGGCGCTCCCGCTCGGATTTTCTGCACAGCTGCCCTGACAAAGATTCCGCACGTTGAACTGAAAGAAATCCGCCCTCGTCCCTCCCGTCAGCCTGGCCCAGGGCATCGGCTGAAATTCCAACTTGAGATAGGGCGAATAGGAAGCCTCATGGATCTTGCTATCCGACGTGGTCCCGAACAGGACTCCTTGCCGCTGACGGCTCAGACGGACATGGGCCTCATCCACGCGAGTCTGCATGCCCACCGTGGCAGAACTCTCGATGTCCAGCAGCTTCCCGCTCTGGCGATAGCCCAGGTCCCCTCCATAGACATAGCGCCGATCGGCCTGCTCGATCCCATCGCCATTCGTCGAGTCATCGACAAAGAAGGTGAAATCGGAGATCAGATTCAGGGAATAATATTGGAGATAGGTTTCGGCGAACAGGGTTCCGCCTGACTGGGTATCGTAGCTGTAGCGCACATGGCCGGTGGACCGTTGGGTCTTGCCTCCCTGGTAACGATCAATCGAACCGAACCGGGAGATGAGCCCGGACTCCACGGCACGTAGCGGAATCTCCCCGGGGCTGTTCCAGCGGCCCTGGTAGTAGGTGCCAGTGACCGTGAGTTCAGAATGCGTGGTCGGATTCATTGTCGCTTTGGCCAATCCGTTAATCCGGAGAGCCCGGTTGGGATCGACAAAGGGGCCATCGGTATAAAACCCTTCCAGCGCGACCAGCGAACGGACCTTGTCCTTCGTGGGAGAGAACATCAAGAGCTGCCGCTGGGTATTGAACTGTCCGCTGGAAACCTGGACCACCCCCTCCTCGACAACATCCCTGGTCACAAAGTTGACCGCTCCAGCCGTAGCAAAATCACCGAACTGGACCTGATAAGGCCCTTTATAGGCATCCACTCGCTTCATTGTTTCAGGAATCAGAAAGTTCAGATCGAGGTAGCCCTGACCGTGGGCATGACTGCGGAGATTGATCGGCATCCCATCCAGAAATCCGGCGAGATCGGTCCCGTGATCTGCGTCGAACCCGCGGAGCAAATAATTATCGGGCTTACCAGGCCCTCCGCCAGGGTTGGTGGTGATGAGGCCCGGCACCAGGCGCAGCAAATTCGCCGGCCGATCGGTCGCTTGAAGTTCGATATCCTGTTCCGTGACGGTATATTGAGACGCGGCCTCGAAGTGCGAGTCATGCGTCGCCCTCACTTCGACTTCCGGAAGGATGATGGATTCATCGGGCTCTTCCGTATGCCCCCATGAACTCCAAAACATCGCAAAGACAAACACGATGATCCCAAGGATCTGACGAAACACGACTCACTCCCCTTTGCTCCCGAAAGGTTTAGGTGGAGGCTCCAGACACCCAGGTTTCCTGACTCTCGGCTCGTCCTACTCTCTGCGCCTTCCCATCCTTGCGGACAGTGGTCGATTGCAGATTTCGTCCCCGATCACAGTTGCGGACCAGTGGCGGCTTCTACCGCGCTTCCCTTGGGGTACATGGGCTATCAATTCATTGGTTTGGAAATATTGCTGCTATCGCAAGCCTCCTTTCAGTTACGCCACCCGGCACTTGGCTTTTATCAGGGCTGTCATAAAGGCCAACGACACAGCGCCGAGCACCATGATCGTGAGACCCATATCGCTGATCGGCAGAGCAAAGGAAGTAGGCTGGAGCAACTTGATAATTCCAATGACGTAGGCCAAGCCCACGACCGTCAGGGTCATCATGCGGTTGCCCTGGATGGCCATCGTGGTGGCAGCCAGATACATCCTCCGCACGACGAGTCCATTGATCGAGTCTGTCACCACCATCCCCAAACTGAAGGCGACACCGATCAAGAGCGCGCCAAACAGGCCATAGCCCATCGTTCCTGCTAGGGCCCAGGCAGACATCTGACTGGCCGTCTCGAACCCCAGCCCGAACAAGGCGCCGATCGGCACGGCGCTCATCGGATGAGTAATGTTGAGCAGCTGCCTAGGCAGGAAATGGCCAATGATGCCATGGCTCGGAGCCGTGGCTCCACCCGGCAATGTGACCAGCCGCACCAGATTCAACGTCCCGATGGCAAAGAGGAGGAGGGCCGACAGGACCCCGCTGACTTGCAGCACGGAGTTGCTAAAGGATTGCAGATACTCAGCCGCCAGCGCGATCAATCCCGCAATCAACAAAACGGACAGCGCATGGCCGAATGCGAACCAGGTTCCCACCCAACGGCTCATTCTTGGATGCCGATCGACCGAAGCCCTCGTCATGCCATCGATGGCAGTCAGATGGTCAGGATCGGCTCCATGGCTCAGCCCCAAGGCAAAAGCCAGCCCCAGTAAGGGCCACAGACTACCGTCGGCTGGATTCATAAACACCCTTGTCGATCATCGCGCTCAACCGAAAAATAATGATGTATCGTTCACCTGGGAGAAACAGAACAAAGGCCGGTGAGACGCCAGAGCAGCTCGCAGTCGATGTGCGCTCGCACCACCGATTCCAGCCGGTCATATTCCTCCTGCTTCGAAGGAATGCGCTGAATCGAGGCGGGCGCTGAAAGGCCTTTGCGCCGCCGCAGAAAGGAAAGCGTCCGTCCCCTGAGCGATTCATTCTCGAACAGGCCATGCAACATGGTCCCCACCACCAAACCCTCGCGACCGATAGCCCCGTCGCTCCGCACCTCCGCTCGCCCGTTCCGCGAGCAAATTTCGAAGGGGCTCGCCTGCCGGTTGCCTGGCTCCACCATCCCCATGTGGATTTCGTAACCTCTGATCTCCTCGTCGAGGGCTGCGCCATCGGTGAGGAACGAGGAACGCAGCACATGGGCAACAACTTGCGCCGTCATTTTCTCACGCTCGAAACTGGTCCGTAGCGCCAATAGACCCAACCCCCGCACCTGAACTTCAGAAGATTCCACTCCATGGGGATCATCGATGACTTCACCTAACATTTGGCAGCCGCCGCAAATGCCCAACAACGGCTGACCCTCCTTGGCACGCGCCTCGATCGCGCTGGCGATGCCGCTGGCCCGGAGCCAGGCCAGATCCGCCACCGTATTCTTCGAGCCAGGCAGAATCACCAGATCGGCGCCTGCAATGTCATCCGGCTGGCCGACGAATCGCACGACGACCCCAGTCTCATGTTCCAACGCTTCGACATCGTCGTAATTCGAGATGTGCGGCAATCGCACCACCACGATATCGAGCTCCTGTTTGGAGGGTCTACGGCGTGCCATCCTTGCTTCGAGCGATACGGAATCCTCGTCGGCAATACGGAGGTCCTTGATATAGGGCACCACGCCCAGCACCGGCTTGCCGGTGCGCTCAGTGAGAAAATCGAGCCCCGGTGTCAGCAACGCCAGATCGCCTCGAAACTTATTTACGACGAAGGCTGCGATCCTGGCCCGCTCGTCCTGCTCCAGCAATTCCATCGTCCCGACAAAAGAGGCGAAGACGCCGCCCCGGTCGATGTCCCCCACGAGGAGCACCGGCGCATCCGCCAGTTTGGCCACATGCATGTTGACGATGTCGCGGTCCTTCAAGTTGATCTCGGCCGGGCTTCCCGCCCCCTCGATCACGACGAGGTCATAGTCCGTTCTAAGCCGCGCGAGCGATTCCTCGATCACCGGCATGAGGCGCGGTTTATAGTCGTGATACTCCGTCGCGGTCATGCTGCCGATCGGTTTGCCCTGCACCACGACCTGGCTGCGCCGATCGCCTTCCGGCTTGAGCAAGATCGGATTCATGTCCACGGATGAGAGAATGCCCGAGGCCTCCGCCTGGACCGCTTGCGCCCGCCCGATCTCCAGACCATCGGCTGTGACGGCTGAGTTGAGCGACATGTTCTGCGACTTGAATGGCGCGACGCGCAATCCTTCGCGGCGGAAAAATCGGCAGAGGGCCGTGACCAGAAGACTCTTCCCGGCAGAGGAGGCAGTCCCCTGAACCATGATGGTGGGGGCCAGTCCGCTCACCGGACCCTCCTCGCATGGGCCGAGCAGGCCTGCACGAAACCCTGCGCCAGGATTGGATTCGAAGCCCAATGGGCATGGACATAGGAGGCCAGCGTATTGCCCTGACGATAGCCCTCTTGAAAGACCTCGCCTCCGCGGCGACGACGCACGTTGTAGGTGCACTCGATCGACGCCGGAAGACGAAAGTCCGAATAGCGAAATTGATGGCCGCGGAACTTTAGGCCGGCTGGACCGAGCATCGTGTCGTCTTTTGTTTCCACCTCGACATAACCGAGCGCCTGTAAACGATCTTTCATCTCCGCTTCGCCTGGAATGAGCCCCACCATGGGATGCAACGTGCCATCGAGCGTCCTGATGCCATTGGACAAATACATAAGGCCGCCACATTCGCCATAGATAGGCCCTTGAGATTCGGCAAAGGACCTCACATCCTTGCGCATCGAAAGATTCCGCGACAGATCCTCCGCATGAACTTCCGGGTAGCCGCCCCCGAAATAGAGACCGTCCACATCGGGAAGGTGCGCATCGTGAATGGGGGAAAACCGCACGAGCTCTGCGCCGAGGTTCTCAAGACGGCGGAGGTTGTCGTCATAATAGAAATGGAAGGCCTCGTCGAAAGCAAGACCGATTCTGCATCGTGTCCCCTCCCCGACGATCCGTGCCGTCGCAGGAATTTCAGGAAGAGCCGGCGCGGATTGCGCCAACGCCACGATCGCATCGACATCGCACCACTCGCTCACCCGATCGCCCCAGGCCACGAAGACATCTTCAGGCACCGTCGCCCGGTCTGCGCTATGCAAACCCAGATGCCGGTCCGCGAAAGCCAAGGCTGCTTCCTTGGGCAACCCGCCCAAGACGGGGGGCTTCCCCTCCGTCGCCTTGCGGAGCAAATCCAAATGCCCACGGCTGCCGAGCCTGTTACAGATGAGACCGGAAATCTGAAGATCCGGATCAAAGGTCGAGAACCCTTTGGCCAGAGCCGCAATGCTGCGAGCCATACCCCCCGCATCGCAGACCAGCAGCACCGGCGCCTGGAGCCACTTGGCGATCTCGGCGGTCGAGCCTTCGTCGCTCGTCGGTGATGCCCCATCGAACAGACCCATCACCCCTTCGAGCAAGGCGATGTCGGCCCCTTGCGAAGCATGCATGAAGGTCGAAAGAACCGCCTCGCGCCCCATCATCCATCCATCGAGATTGTGGCAGGGAGCCGCAGCCGCGCGAACGTGATAGGTCGGGTCGAGATAATCCGGGCCGCACTTGAAGACGGCGACTCGCAACCCGCGCGCGCGCAGAGCCCGGACGAGCCCGACCATGACCGTCGTCTTGCCGACGTTGCTGGAGATGCCGGCAATGACGAGACGTGGAATCGTCACGAGTCGATCTCCGTCTGCGCCGGCGTGGCTTGCGCTCCGTCGATCCGGCTCGTTTCCAGCGCGTGGAGCAGATCAGGCCTGGGCCGCTCGTCCCACTTGTCATGAAACACCAACTCATGCAACGGCAGCCTGGGCAGCCAGCCGTTGCTCTCAAAAATAGGCCGTTCAGGAAAACTCTCCACGAACCCGACGCAGAGATAGGCCACCGGAATGATCCGCTCGGGAATTCCGAGGATCGTGCGGAGGACTGCCGGCTCCATGATGCTCACCCAGCCGACTCCGACCCCTTCTGCCCGCGCGGCCAGCCAGAGATTTTGAATCGCACAGCAAGTGCTATAGACGGCGGTTTCCGGAATCGTGTTCCGTCCGATCACCGTCGGCCCGAACCGCTCCTGATCGCAGGTGACGCAGAGGTTGAGGGGCGAATCGAGAATCCCCTCCAGCTTGAAGGAGAGATATTTCTCGCGGCGCTCCTGGTCGAACGTTTCTGCTGCGCGCAGCCGTTCGACCTCGACATGGGCTCGCACCTTGGCGCGGGTCTCGCGATTCTCCACCACGAGAAAATTCCAGGGCTGCGAAAGCCCGACCGATCCTGCCTGATGCGCGGCCATGAGGATGCGAGCCAGGGTTTCGTCAGGAATGGGATCAGGAAGAAAGGCTCGCATGTCGCGGCGGCGCGTGATCGTTTCGTACAGGCCCCGGCGCCAGGCTTCCGGAAAGGCATGATCCGTCATAGTTTCCCCACCATCGACCGAACAAGAGAGACCAGCGATGCCACATTGTCTTCCTCAGCCAGAACCACAGATTGAGCCCCGCATTGGCGCGCCGCTGCTGCGGTCTGAGGCCCGATCGCCGCCATCGGCAAACCCAACAGAGCCTGGCCGAAATCGCCCGACAGGACGGTGCGAGCCGCAGAGGAACTGGGCAGCACCACAAGATCGATCGGCGGCAAGGGAGAAGTCGGCATCCGATGCACATACCGATAGGCCGCCACCGCTTCGACCTCCGCGCCGATCTTCGTCAGTTCATTGCGTAAGTTGGGACGGCCCTCCTCCGCTGTCACGAGAAGAAATGGCCCCTTCTGAAACAACACCGACTGCTCTCCCACCGCCTCCTGACAGGCGCCTCGCAGAGCCACAACAGACTCGATGCCATGCCGTGACAGGGCCTGCGCCGCCGCTGCTCCAACCGCAATGACCGGCAGGTCGAGGGTGGGAACATGGGACAAGACCGCATCGACACCGGCAGCACAGCCGAAGACGATGCCGCGGAACTCATGGAGCCGAGCCAGGGCCTTATCGATGGGAGAGCCTCCGTTCAACGAGACTGCTTCGACCTCGGGGATTTCCAGTACCTCTGCTCCAAGCGAACGGAGTTCCGCTGCCATCGCAGAGAGGCCCGGGCGAGCGCGGGCAACGAGCAGCCGCCGTCCCACCAAAGGGCGACGCTCGAACCAGGCAATCCGTTCACGCAATCCAACAACATCGCCGACGATGACAAGGGCCGGGATGGCGAGATCGACATTTCGTATCTTCTCTGGAAGGGTCGCCAGGGTACCGACAATGACATGCTGTTCTGGAGTGGTGGCAGAGGCGATATAGGCAGCGGGAGTCTCAGCTGAGCGGCCTGCCTGGATCAATCGCTGAAGATTCGCCGAAAGTTTTCTGGCCGCCATGAAGAGCACCAGGGTGCCCTTGCCGCTAGCGGCCTTGGACCAATCAGTAAGACTCTGGCTCCCCTCGACATCATGGCCGCTCAGGAAGGTCACATCGGAGGAATGCAGACGATGGGTCAATGGAATCCCCGCATAGGCTGCTGCGCCAAGGGCGGATGAAATACCTGGAACGATCGTGCAGGGAATGCCTGCTTCCGCCAGTTCCTCCGCTTCTTCCCCGCCTCGCCCGAAGATCAGCGGGTCTCCCGCCTTCAATCGCACGACTGTCCTGCCAGCCTTGACGCGAGCCAGCACCTCCGGATGCAATCGATAGCCTATCGCTCCCTCACCATGACGCCGGCCCACTGATAGCAGCTCAGCCTCAGGCCTGACGAGAGAAAGAATAGCTTTCGAGACTAGCTCGTCGTAGGCCACGACATCCGCGGCCCGCAGCAGTTCCAGCGCACGGACCGTGAGCAGGCCCGGATCGCCAGGCCCTGCCCCCACCAGATAGACCATGCCTGCTCGAGTCTCTGGCTCAGTCGGCACGAATCTCTCCTTGCTTCTTCACAACAGGCTCACCCTTCCGGAACCGATGGGTAAACTCCGGATCGTACAACTTCGAATTGGCAAACTCGGTGGCCGTGAGGACACGCCCCACCAACACCATCGAGGTCGAGTTGAGCTTGGCCGCCTTGGCCTTGTCGGCGATATCAGCCAGGGTCCCGGTCACGATCACCTGATCGGGCCAGGAGGCTTTATGAACGATGGCCACGGGACAATCAGCTCCATACGAGGGAGTCAGGGACCGCACGACATCCTTGAGAAGCGTGATGCTGAGAAACAGTGCCAACGTCGCTTGATGCTTCGCCAGGTCTTCCAGCTTTTCTCCCTCCGGCATCGAGGTCCGTCCCTCCGCCCTGGTCAGGATCACCGTCTGAGACAATTCTGGAAGGGTGAGTTCACGGCCCAGCGCCGCAGCCGCTGCGGTGAAGGAGGAGACGCCGGGAATGATCTCGTAGGCAATGCCCAACTCTGTCAGTCGGCGCATCTGCTCGGCGGTGGACCCGAAGATCATCGGATCTCCCGTATGGACCCGCGCCACATCCTGATCCGCATCGCGGGCTGCCACGATCACCTCGACGATCTGTTCGAGCGTCATCCCCGACGAGTCCATCACCTTGGCGTCGGGCCTGGCATGGGCGATGACTTCTTTAGGGACCAGCGATCCTGTGTAGAGCACGACGGGGCAGGACGAAATCAACTCCGCCCCGCGAAGCGTGAGGAGTTTCGGATCGCCCGGACCTGCTCCAATAATATAGACACGCATCTATGACTCCTTTACGTACACTTCAACACGGTCTCTCGCACAATCTGCCAAATCTCTGCCGGGATCTCTCCCAACCATCGCGCATCGATATTGCCAACGGGCGCTACGCGGTTTTCCTGCTTAGGATCGGTCACCAGGCGCCAGAGGCGATCGCTCACCGATCCATTCCGCTGGATCACGAACCGATCGACCAGCAACCCGGCCAAGGCTTCTCCCTCGACCGTCATCGTCACGTACGGTTGTGGCACCTGAACCGGACGGAGCGGCGAGAGCCTGATAAAGGGCCGTTCCATCGCATCGATCACGCCGGGAGACTCGAACCCCACCGCAGCAAAGTCGCAGGGCTCCTTGGGATTGCCCACCAAAAAAAACTGTCCTTCCGTCTCGGCCAGAATGGCTCCGGCTAAACGTCCGACCAGCGCCATCAGTCCGCCTCCGAGGCAGGAGGCACGACGAGCGAAAAACCCGGCCTCTGTCCGGGAAGAACGGCTCCGTCGAAACTGTACTTATTGGTATAGCCGCGCGGCGTGACCATATAGCCCTCGAACATGAAGGTGTTGCTCGACCCGATGATGACGGTGGTCAACATCCCGATCTCGTAATCCAAAAAGTTATCCAGATCGGTCAGAATTACCTGTTCCATATCACGATAGGCGCTCTTCACCAGGGCCACCGGCGTGTTTCCCTCGCGGTGACGCCGGATAATCGCCTGGGCATCCACGATCTGCCTCGTACGCCTGCCGCTGGCAGGATTGTATAAACCGATCACGAAATCCGCGCTGGCAGCCGCCTCGATCCGCCTCTCGATCACAGACCAGGGGGTCAGCAAATCCGAGAGCGAAATCGAGCAGGAATCGTGGACCAAGGGCGCACCGACCAGGGACGCGCAGGAGTTGAGCGCGGTCATCCCTGGAATGAGCCGAAGCTCCGGCGAGTCGCCCCTCTTCCAGCCCATTTCTTTCAACACCTGAAAGACCAGGCCTGCCATGCCATAGACTCCCGCATCGCCGGAAGAAATCAACGAGACCGTGGCGCCATCCCTCGCCCGCTCAATGGCGGCACGGGCACGTCCGATCTCTTCCGTCATCCCGGTCTTGATGATCTCTTTTCCTTCGAGCAGATGGCGAACCAGCTTGATATAGGTACTGTAGCCGACGACGAGCTGGGACTCGGCAATCGCCTTCAAGGCCGCCGGAGTGGCATGGTCCTGCGCGCCAGGCCCGATGCCCACGACATAGAGAATTCCTTTTGCCTCGCTCATAGGCTGCCCACCTCCATCTGCCGTTTCACAAAGGCCCGCCGCGCCACGGCCAAGGTCATCGATCGTCCCGCTCCCGGCTCCGTATAAATTTGCTTGGGTACGAGGAGCTCGTCCGCCCCTGCTGCGAGCAACGCAGCCGGCTCCGACACTCCGCGCGAACCGACATGCTGTTTCACCTTCTCCGAGGGATTCTGGATGCCTGGCACCACGTCCAATTGCTCCGGCGGATAGGTGCGCAGCGGCCAGCCATATTTCTCGCTCAAAGCCAGCAACGCCGGCTCATCCTTCTTCACGTCGATCGTCGCCAGCTCTTTCACCGACTTGGGGGAGAGGCCCTGCTTGGCCAAGATGGCCAGGACTCCCCGCTCCACCAGATCGGGAGCCGTGCCTCTATCGCAGCCGATCCCGAGCACGAGACTCTTCGGGCGATAGATGACAGCATTCTTCCAATGGGCCGGATGGGACAAGCCGATCTCGCGATCCGTGGCGATCAAGAGAATTTCAAACGCCTCCGAGTCCACTCCCTCCAGCGAGGTGGCGTAACGGACCCCTTCCGGCAAGGGCTTCTCGGCAGGCCACCAGTCCGGCTCTCCCGTCTCCTGCACAAAGAGCACATCGGTCGCATTCACCACTGCGGCGCAGCCTCTCGTCACGTTACGGTCCGCATCGTCGAGCGTCCACCCCAAGTCGCGGCCCAGAATATCCACCGTCAAGGTGCCGATCGCATCGGACGCGGTCGTCACCACCGATTGCGCGCCCAAGGCGGTCGCGACCCGTTCGGTAAATATATTGCCGCGGCCGACGTGACCAGACAGGACACAGATCGAGAAGCGGGCTGCGTCGTCGATGCAGACCACCGCCGGATCGACCTTTTTATTCTTCAAGAGCGGCGCGATCATCCGCACCACCGCCCCGACACTGATAATGAAAATATGGCAATCGTAGGCAGGAAAGGTCTCGATCAACGTAGGCCCCATCGGCAACGGCAAACGGAGCGCACCGGCTGGCGCAGAGGCGATCAGCTTCTCCGACACGAAGAGGTCTGCGCCCGACAGCTGTGGCAGCAAGCGGGAGGCAATCGCGATCCCATGCTTCGTAATGGCATAGACCGCAAATGGTTTGCGCTCGACAATCATGCCCCAGTCTCTCTCGTGGCCAATCTCGGTGTCGCAGGCACCAGGCCTGCCAACAGCCCGCTCCGTTCCTTGCGCGACACGATGATCATCGCGAAACAATCGCCCCGCTCGGTCTGGATCGTGCGAATATCCCGGACGATCCTCTGTTCTGCCATCGTGGCCTTCGACACATAGACCGCCCGGTCGACGAGCCCCTGCCGCTCCAGCGCTTCGACCACCTTGGGAATTTCTGTCCCCATCTTCATCAAGACGACTGTGTCGAACATCTCCAGCACCTGACTCAAATCCTCGACCCCATAGCTCGCGGGCAGAATGGCGATCCGCTCCTGCCCGTCCGCCAGAGGAATGCCGGTCACGGAGGGCACAGCCATGATCGAGGACACACCTGGGACGACTTCGATGCGGATACCGGGCCAGCGCAGCGGAGCTTCCCGGCGCAGATAGATGAAGGTGCTAAAAAGCGAGGGGTCGCCTTCCGTCGCGAAGGCAACCGACAGCCCTTTCTCCAGCCGCTCCCCTATCGCGGTGAAGGCCGCATCCCAGGCGGGCCGCAACCGCTCCGGATCCTTGTTCATCGGGAACGTCAGAAAAATCCGTTCCTGTCCCGGGATCTCGCCCAAGGTGGGTTTGAGGATCTTCCAGGCCATCGACTCTCCGTAATCGGAGCTGCGTGGCAGAGCGAGGACCTGCGCTTGCTTCAACACATTGAGCGCGCGGAGCGTAATCAAATCCGGCGCGCCAGGACCGACTCCGACTCCATATAATGTTCCGTAGTTCATGAGACCGCTCCTGTCTGGCTGGGCTTCTCGACTGAAAAGATTTGAATCGGGTTCAAGGATTCGTAACGAAGGTAATGGGCCAAGGGTTCAGCGCGCGACACTTGGAGCAAGGTCACCTCCGGCACCAACCCGCGCTTGCGCAGGCTTTGATAGGTCTCAGCCACATTCTCCAGCGTAATGGCGTTCACGACCAGACGGCCGCCCGGTTGCAGCCGGTCCATGACGACGTCGATGATCTCTTCCATGCTCCCCTTGCTGCCTCCGATGAAAACCGCATCGGGCGCCTCCAAGCCTGCCAGCGCTTCCGGCGCCCGGCCTGCAATGACTCGCACATTGTCCACCGCATGGGCCAACAGATTTTCGCGGCAGATCTCGGCGCCTTCCGGATCGACCTCGATTGCGTAGACCAGGCCTTTCGGCGCGAGCAAGGCTGCCTCGATCGACACAGATCCAGAACCAGCTCCGATATCCCAGACCACACTGTCCGGCCTGATCCCCATCGCAGCCAACGACAAGAGTCGTACTTCGCGCTTCGTGATAAGACCCTTCTTCGGCATCCGCTTCGCGAATTGATCCTCATGGAGGAAAGGAATGGTGCAGGGAGCACGCCAGGAGGGATCGGAACGGACGAGCAACAGCACGTTGAGCGGCCCGATATCCTGACAGGCGGCTAGAGCCGCCACGTCGAATCGCCGGACCTTCTCATCCGGGCCGCCAAGATTCTCACAGACCCAGGCCTCCCAGGCAGTCTCTCCATGTTCGACCATCCGCTGGGCCAACACCGATGGCGAATTCTTTTCATCGGTGAAGATCGCCACCTTGGCCTGGCCCTTGAGCCTGGTGAGAAATCCCTCGGACGAGCGGCCATGCAAGGACACAAAGGCTGCGTCGTCCCACTTCAAACCGGCTCGGGCAAAGGCCCATTGCATCGAACTGGGCTGAGGCAGCACCTCGACATGCTCGGCCCCCAGCCTCTTGACCACCAGACTGCCGATACCGAAAAACAATGGATCGCCGGACGCCACGACACAAACATTCTGTTCTTCTGCCAGTTCCGCCACCCGGTCGAGCACCGACGCCACGCCTCCCTTGAGGACGATCTTCTCGCCCTGAAACTGCGGGAAGAATTCAAGATGGCGCTCGCCACCCACGAGCACCCCCGCCTTCATGACCGCATTCACGGCGCGGCTCGTCAGGCTTGCACAGCCGTCGTCCCCGACCCCGATCAAGGTAATGGCGCGTCTTGGACTCATGCAGGAGCCTTTGCCGAGAGGAGCAACAGGGCATGGATGATCGCGACGGCGATGGGGCTGCCCCCCTTGCGGCCGCGGGCCACGATAGAGGGAGTCGAGAGTTCCAGCGTGACTTCCTTGGACTCAGCCGCCGACACAAACCCGACCGGCACCCCGATGATGAGAGCCGGCTTCGCATTCTCCTCGCGAACTAGGCGAGCCAGCTCCAATAACGCCGTCGGGGCATTGCCGATCGCCACCACCGCTCCATCGAGCAGGTTGAGGCGATGGGCCTTTTTCATGGCCTCGATCGCGCGAGTCGAGTTGTTGGCCTTAGCCGTCGAGATCACATCCTCATCCGAAATAAACGAATAGACCTTGCAGCCGTAGGAAGAGAGCCGCTCCTCGTTCAGGCCGGCGGAAATCATTTTCACATCGACCAAAAGGGGACAGCCTCCTTGAAGGGCCGCCACCCCGGCGCGCACCGCGTCGGGATGAAATCGCATCAGGGTCTTAAACTCGAAGTCCGCCGTAGCATGGATCACCCGGCGCACGACCTGCCATTCATCTTGGCCGAAATCGTGCGGACCTGCCTCCTGGTCGATGATCGCGAAACTACCATCCTCGATGCTCCGCCCGAGCGCGGTCATCTGTCTCATATCATTCATGTATGAACCTCCGGGTAACGACCGAGCAACGAGCCGCCAAAATCCACCAGACAGGTTTCCACTGCCAGCTTGCCGCCCGCGTGGCCCTGACAATGTTCGACGACCTTCTTGCAAATCAGCGACGTAATACCGACGAGACCAGCCTCGCGGCATAACTCAAGCACATGGCGGGCTGTATTGGCCTGGCGGATGGCCGCCACCAACTCCTCCGATGCGGACAACTCGACTGCCAGCGAAGCCAGAAACTCCATATCCACTTCCGATCCCGCCACATGGGTCTGCATCTTACCGTTGGCCATCTTCGAGAGTTTCCCCATCATCCCGACGATGATGGCTCGCGCAATCCCTCGCTTCGCACATTGTTTGATTCCAACGCCGATGAAGTCGCCCACCTGGATAAAGGCCTGTTCCGCCAAATGAGGATAGAGGGCCATCGCATACTGTTCCGACTTGCCTCCGGTCGTGAGCACCAGTTCGCGCAAGCCGCCAGCCGCTGCGACATCGATCTCCTGCATCACGCTCGCCTTAAAGGCCGCCGTGGAATAGGGCCTCACGATGCCGGTCGTACCGAGGATAGAGATGCCACCCAGGAGACCGAGCCGCGCGTTGGTGGTCTTCTTGGCCATCTCTTCGCCGCCAGGCACGCTGATCGTCACGACCGCGCCCCCGTAGGAAGCGCCGGCAAGTTCTTCTCCCACCATCTCCGTAATGTTGCGCCGCGGAACCGGATTGATCGCAGGCCCGCCAATCTCCAAACCCAAGCCGGTCTTGGTGACGGTGGCGACACCCAGGCCTCCCCTAATCTCGATACCAGGCTCGGTGCGCAGCTCCACTTCTGCCGTCAACTCGGCCCCATGGGTACAGTCGGGATCGTCGCCTGCATCCTTGATGATGCTGCAAACCACGCGGCCGTCCAGACGCTCGCAACGGGCAAGGGCGAATGTGACTCTCGCCCGATTCGGCAGGGTCGTTTCAATTTCAGACAGCATGGAGCCCTTCACGAGACAACGGGTCGCAGCCTTAGCCGCAGCCGCGGCGCATGCGCCGGTGGTAAATCCGGTCCGCAGCCCCTTCCGATCTTTTGGCGGTACGCTCTTGTCCATGCTCATGTACCAGCACCTTCCGCCAAACCACCGAAACGCTCACGGATCTTCGCCGCACGTTCAGAGCTGTAATTCTCTGTCTTCGCCCGGTTCGTGCCCCGGAACGACATGCGACAGAGCAAAGCCCCATCCGCCCCTATTAACTCAAGCGCCACATTCGCCTCGTCCTGCTGCCGATAGATCAGCCTGCTTCCATCTTCAATCTTGAGATGCACATGGGTCTGGCCCTCTTCGCCAAGTGTGACCCACTCGGTCCCCTGCCGCAGGACCACGAGCCCATGGACCTCGGCAATCGCACCGGACGAACGGACGATGACGCTTGTATCCCCATACGCAAGCGCTGCTTCCAGCGCTGAGAGAATCTGCTCCCGTCCGGTCATGCGGATTTCTTCGGCATATTGAAAAACGATTCCACCTGGTCCTTGTCCACGGCTACTCCGGCAATTACCAGATCCTCGAGCAGCGCCTGATTCACGGCTCCATCGCCCGCGATGAAGGCCTGGGTAAGATCGCCGCGCGACAACACCTCATGGAGAATGGCTCTGGCCTGAGGAATCCTGTCTTGATGACTGACCGCAGGGATCGCTTCAATCCTCACCTCGCCACATGCGGCAGGAATCTGCCCCCTCACAAACTCTTCCGGAAGAAAATATTCTTCCGAGGTTCGCAGCCAGATGAGCAGGGTCTGAGGCAGCAGCGGCGCAAAGCGGGTTGCGCGCACAAACCCCAGCGCGGCGGTAATCCCTGTATCAGTCGCCAGGATCAGAGTCCTGCCGGAAGCCCCCTCTCTCGGACAGAACTTGCCCCAAGGCCCGCTGAACGAAATATCCGTCCCAGCTGTCAGCCCATGCACAAAGGCGGAACCCAATCCCTCGGGGATGCGCTTCACTGCGAGCTGAAAACGCAGTTGTTCCGCATCGCCGGTGAGAAACGAATAGGCCCGCTTCACGGCCTTGCCGCTCGGCAAAATAATTCGGCTGTCGAGGATGAGGTACTGTCCGCCGACGAACCCCAAGGGCTCGGTCGCGCAGAGATCGAGGAGCAGGGTATCGGGCCCCAGCCTCTCGGTTCCCACCACATGAGCCGTCTTCGCCACAGCCATCGTGTCTACCCGGCTGGATAAATCTCATGGACAAAATCATGCATCTCGTCGAGATCGCGGTAGAGATGCATGAGCCCCTCGATCTGATGCGTCAGGTCGAGCTCGACCTTCTTCGTCAGCACAATGAGGGTACGCAAGTACGGCAGCTTCGGATCGTCGGGACGTGTCGCGGACACGCGCTGCTCCAGCGCGGACACCGCGCCTTCATAAAATTGCTTGAGCGACGCCAAATCCTTGGCCCCGCACATAGAACGAATCGGTCCCGGTTGATCGGCCCCGGTCCCCAGCTCGGACAGCTCGTGCTGCCGCTCTGCTTCATTCTTGATTCCGAGTATGTCCATCAACCCCAACCGCAGCCCTGCGATCTCATGACAGGCCATCGTCTCTCCTCCGTTACTGCATAATGTTGTCGACCAGGCGACTGACCAGCCGATCGCCCAGCAGATGCTCCTCGATCAATTCCTTGGCATCCGTCTCTTTCACGCCCCGGTACCAGATGCCGTCCGGATAGACCGCCACCGTCGGACCCTCTCCGCAGCGGCCCATGCACGAAGTCTTCGTCACCCGGATATCCAGCTCGCGGCCCGTTTCCTTGATCAGCCGCCGCAAGGTGGCAATCAACGTGATGCTCCCGGCATCGGCGCAATCGGCATTCCCGCAGACCAGCACATGTTTGGCAAGCGGACGATGGGCATGGACGTGCGGCATAGCCTGCGCATGGGTGAATCCGTGCCGTAGACTCCAGAGCAGCGCTTTGAGCCCTCCCACCTTCCCGGTCACGGCGGACACAGGCACGCGATATTGGCAGGTGTCGCAGGGAAGCGGACGTTCTCCCTCCATCGCTTCATGGAGCCGCTCATCCATTAGCGTGATCAAACGATCGTCGATTCCCAAATGAGGCGCGAGCTCAGTCTTGATCCAGGGATAGCGAGCCTGAAACGATTCCACCTGTTCGCGAATCTGAGTGATCAGCCGCCCGCCGAAGAGAAAATAGGGCACCACGACGATCCGTTCGGGACGCGAACGGGCGACCAGTTCCACCGTGTCCTCGAATAGCGGTCTCGTGACGCCGACGAAGCAAGGCACCACCCACCCGATCTCGCGCCCTTCGGCAAGGAGGCGCACAACTTTGCAAAAATCCCCGTTCGCGTCCGGATCGCTGGCGCCGCGGCCCACGACCACGACGGCAGTCTTCGCAAACTCGCGGACACCTTCCAGCGATGCCCTCGCCCGCTCGAACGCCAGCTCCACGAGATTGGGATGGACACCCAGGGCGTTGGCCACGGTAAAACGAACGGCAGGGAAATCCTGCCGGGCCTGCGCCAACGCGAGAGGAATATCGTTCTTCACATGCCCAGCGGCAAAGAGAAATAGCGGCAGCACGACCACCGAATCGGTCCGTTGCGCCAGCTCGCGAAGGGCGTCAGCCAGCGACGGGCGAGCCAGCTCCACATAGCCGTGCGCCACATCGAGATCGGGACGCGCCGCGCGATAGGTCGCCACCAAGGACTCGAACTCGGCATTGGCATTGGGATCGCGGCTGCCATGCCCGACGATGAGCAATCCCGTGGTCATGCGACAGGGACCGACCCGGGCCATGCTGCAGGCATAAAAAAACCTCCGGCTCCACAACAGGAACGAGAGGTCGCTTGCCCAAAAGGCAGGAGAGATCCTCCGTGTTACCGCGCGGAGAAACAATGCCATGTCATCTCGGATAGGTCTCCTGGCTCGCAGGTTCAGAAGGTCGGACCTTCAACGCTTCCCCCAACCTTCCCCGACGAGGTCGTCGAGTGGCTGAAACAGGGGGTGCTTCCCACTTACAGTGGCGGGACCGCGCCGGATTTTCACCGGACTTCCCTTTTTCGCCCTTACGGGCATCCGAGAGGTTACTGACTTATCAACAGTGATACGTAACGCGGGCTGACAGGCCCTGTCAAGCTGAAATACTAGGAAGCCAACCAAACAGGCGTGAACTGATTATCTCGGGAAATCCGGGGCATCTTTGACGATCATGTGCCCTAAATATTTTGAGCCATTAATGTTCAAATGGTTTCGATCCCGGTACAGCAACTGTCCGTCCTTCGCCATCGTACAGAGCTTGTCGTCGCAAAAGTATTTGACGGTGTGCAAAATTTCCGCCTGCCCGTTCGTGAGCACCACGGACTCAAGAATGGGATAATAGGTTTCATACTGGCGAAAGAAATAGCTGCGGCTTTCGGCGCAGGCACTTGTCCGGCTAAACATTCTCTCGTACTTGCACTTCGGCGGGTCGAACGTGAAATTCGGGACATCGTCTGTGACGTACACGGCTTTATGGGCGGTAGTGAGCAGGTCAATCGTTGCCGCTAATTCATCTCTGAACTTGCCGCGGTCCATCATCAATCCCGTCCGCCCGTTTCCACTCCACTTCGCCGACAGAATTACCGTGCGAAGACGTTCATCCCCGACTACATGGCTGAAGATATGCTCAAACTCGTGATAGCTCGTGAAGGGCAGGCTCGTCCTAAAGTAATAGACCACGTTCATACCAGGGAGCGCTTCTGCGAGCCCTAGAAACAAAGGTTCCGCATGGCTATCGCCGATAATGGCGAGATCGACATGGGTATCCTTGCGGGACTGGAAACATCTGACAGATCCGTTCAACTGCACGGCTTCGTTTCGGATACTGACCGGCGTGCAGGGATAAAACGTGCGGCCAACATATTCATGAAACTGATCCTGCCCGATATCGCCATCGTTTTTAATCTCTTGCGGACTCATGCCCTCTTTCCATAACAACCCGCCCTTCTCCTGGTTGAGGCCAGCGACGAGTCCCACGGCAAGCATCAACACCATCAACACGATGACTCGTGCCCTGCCAGGCTTGCCAAATCGCACAGGCCGCTCGATCAATCGATAGGTCAACCAAGCCAGCACTATGGAGATGAACACGGCTGCAAGCCGCACCTCGACTACAGGCGTTTCGCTTTCGATGACCCGTGCAAATGCGAGCAGGGGCCAATGCCAGAGATAGAGAGGAAAGCTGATCAGGCCGAACCACACCAGCAGGCGATGGGAGAGCACGGCGCGATTGAACCAGGCCTGCGCGCCGGCCGAAATAATCAGCACCGCGCCGACCGTTGGCAGCAAGGCCCACCAACCGGGGAACGCCCGTTCTTTCGTGATGAACACGACACCGGCCACAAGAAGCGCCGCTCCGCAACACGATTGCAGACTGTTACTGCCGATCTTGCATTGCTGCAAGACGCGCGGCTTGAAGAGCGCCACATAGGCCAAACAAGAACCGCTCAACAGCTCCCAGAACCGGGTCTGCGGAGAGTAGAACGCGGCGACCACGTCGCTATTGGCCTTCCAAATATTGAAAGCGAAGGAGATGGCGGTGACGACTAGAGTTACGAACAGCAGATTGAACCGCCGCTTCCACGCGCACCACAGCAACAGCGGCCAGAGAATGTAAAACTGCTCTTCAATACCCAGCGACCATAAGTGGAGCAATGGCTTCGTCTCAGCGCTGTTATCGAAGTAGCCGGATTCCCGCCACAGGGCAAAGTTCGAAATGAACAGGGCTCCGCGCACGATATGTTTGCTCAGCTGCTTGTATTCATCGGCAAACAATGCAAACCAGCCGAATGCAAAGCTCGCGACAAAAACCACAAGGAGCGCCGGGAATATCCGTTTGATGCGGCGGCTATAGAACTCGACGAAACTGAAGCTGCTGCGCTCCAGATTTTCAAAAATGATCGTGGAGATTAAAAAACCGGAGATGACGAAAAAGACATCGACGCCGATAAAGCCGCCCTGGATCGAGCTGGGGAACGCGTGAAAGGCGACAACAGCGAGCACGGCTATCGCCCGCAACCCGTCAATATCCGCACGATAGGGGGGATGAGTGAGTTCAACCGCCTTAGTGCTCAATGCATGGCCATTCGTTCTTACGATTTTCTTCAGAAGCGCAGCCCACAGTGCTACAACCGCGGAGGGAGGTCAAGACGCTAATGTTGATTTTAGCCGGCGGCACGCAGGGAAACGGGAGGGAAACCTTATCACCTATGGACTCTTGGTGAGCCGGCTGGGGGTCGAACCCAGGACCCTCGCCTTAAAAGTGCTAAAAGGCAAATAATATCAACGGCTTGATATTGCGAAGGTTTCCCCGTTTTATCTTTGCAAGCAAGGGCTTGAGCGGTTTCTACTGATTCGATTGATTCTGAAGAATTCGATCTGTTTTGAAAATTTTTAGCACAAATTTAGCACAGCACTTTGGACCTCAAAAGGCCTGAAACGGTCCGCCAATCTAACTTCAGCTAGTCTCTTGCGTATATGCCAAATATGGCATAACATAGCACGAGATGGCCTCGTAGAGGAGATGAAGCCGATTCATTTTGTCGGAACGTCACGGAAGAATATTCGCAAACTTCCGGACAGCGCACAGGAAACGGCTGGCTTTCAGCTATTCAAAGTCCAGCAGGGAAAAGAAACGGATGATTGTGAACCGATGCCGGGTGTCGGATCAGGAGTCCGTGAAATCAGGGTTCGGGATGAAAACGGGGCCTATCGAGTCTTCTATGTGGCCAAGTTCGAAGAAGCCGTGCATGTCCTCCATGTGTTTGAGAAGCGTTCACAGAAGACGGCGAGGGCTGACCTAGAATTCGGAAAGAGCCGATATGCTGATCTGCTCAAGTGGAGAAGGGAAGAAGGCCTATGAAACGCGCCACTGTGACGAAAGGCAGTGGAAATATCTTTCGAGACCTTGGGTTTTCGGAAGAACGATCCGCGGAACTGATTCTGAAAAGCAGTTTATTGCAGGCGCTTCAGGAGACCATCAGGGAACGAGGCTGGAAGCAGGCAGAAGCGGCAACCCAACTCGGCATTGACCAAGCCAAGATCTCTAAGCTACTCGCCGGCCAGATGGCCGGGTTCTCGGTCGAACGTCTCGTTCACTTCCTCTCCTTGTTGGGCCAAGATGTAGAAGTCACTGTGCGTCGAGCTCCGCGTGGACAGCGATTCGGCACAGTCCGCACGAAGGTATCGAGACGATCGAGCACGTTAGCGGTATCTCGATCGGAGAAAATGCCATGATCAAGAACGGAATGCGTCCGGTCCATCCCGGAGAAATCCTGTTCGAGGAGTTTATGACGCCAGCAGACCTGCCGATCAACGCCCATAGGCTTGCCAAGGCCCTCGAAGTTCCCGCGAATTGTGTGACGGCAATTATTAAGGGACAGCGTGGTATCACGGGCGATGCCGCGGTGTGTCTGGCGACGTTTTTCAACACCACAGCTGAATTTTTGGTAGTGGGTCAGTTTGAAATTTGACCTCTAAGATTTAAGCTTCGCACCATGCTATCATTTCCGCATGGCAGTCAAACGCAAGAAGCGCCCACGCGATCCCATACAGCTCGCGAAGCTCATAGGCGACATAGCCACAGGTCAGACTGAGGATCAGGTGGAGAATGGCAAGAATGCTGCCGCCTCTGAATTGGGGCGCATTGGAGGTCTCAAAGGTGGTGCGGCTCGGGCCAAGAATTTACCCCCTGAGCAGCGAGTTGAAATTGCGAGGATCGCCGCTAATGCACGGTGGGAAAAGAGCCGCTAGCTCGCCTTCGCTGCTTCGTCAGGACCATTCTTTCGCCAGTTAACATCGTCCAAGAAATCAAGGGGCATAGTAATAGGCTCTTCGTCTTGATGGATGCTATTCCAGTGATCAGCATCTAGGGTGAGATGATAGGCATCACCGACCATCTGTTCACGTCGTTGGACTAAGCTCTTAAGCATCGGCTTTCGTTCAGCTTCATCAATATCAATCCAGAGATATAGCTGCTGGCTGCCTTGTGTAATAGCGATGGCATGGTTCGCTCGATATGGCCTATTGGTCTTCTTGTCGTATCGGACTTCTTCGCGTGCGGACTGTGTAAATTCCTTGGCTAGCATATCGAGCGGATCGGGAGGGGTCGGAAGCTTCCATCCATTCAGGGCTGCAAACTTTGCGACCTGATGCATATCAACTTCTTTATTACCCGTCTGCTCCTTGTAGAAACGGATAAATCTCTGTCTCTCTTGATTTTTTGTTCCCATAGGTTCCCCCTAAATTCCCACTGGTGCAATATCGCCCCAGCCATCCACCAGGGCGCTCGGCGCGACGACAGATCGAATTTTCACAAGATGTTGACGGAAGCGATCATACCTACCTGTTTGGCGCTGCAACTGTCCTGCGACGAGCCCTGGATGAATGTCTAGGGTCTTTGCAAATCCCAGAATGTCCCGCTCATTGAAAAATGGAGATTTGCGAGCGATAAAGCGTGCTAGAGATTGCTGGGGTACGCAGAAGTTTGCTGCCGCTTCATTGGCAACGCGCTCTTCTTCTGAAATGTTGGGCCCAGTGCCAGCGCGCTCTCCTTCAAGTTCGGCATCCAGCATAATGGAAGCCTGCCCGTGCTGTCGCAAAACGTGTTCAATCTCATGTCGGAGGACGAACCAAAAATTGTCAATCCGATCATGGCGCAAGGACATACCAATAACGGGAGAGTGGTCATTCAACCAAAAGCATACGCCATCAATTTTAGCGGATGTAAGAGACTCAACAATGACATATCGGATGCCGCATTCGGCGAGAATGCGAGGAACTTTACGAGCCTCTTCAGGCGCGGAAAGCAGCAGGTTAAGGCGGTTCACCGCATCACGTACTCCAGCCGTGGAATATCGTGCAACGAGCATCTCACTTGCGATCTCCTTCACTCGATAAATCCATGCGAGTTGAACGGAGGTCGCAGGCGTGAACGTACTTGTTTTCTTGGCAGCATGGGGAAGAACTTCTATCTCGTTAACTGAGTTCACGCCGAAAAACTTTGTAAGAGCTGCTTCAACCTTTGGCACATTGCGAATATCATCAGCGTCTAGCCAGCCACGCTTAATCATTTCTGAAACCGGCAAATCCCCAAAGAGATGAGCGCGAGTTGCACGGCCCGGATCTGGACGTGCGATGATGCGAGCTTGGGCCAGGTCATATACCTTTTGAAGTTCAAGAAACTTCTCAGCAGGAGTACTAAAAACATCTCCAACCAACAAGGCAAAATCGGCATCCACTGCCTTTTTGCCAGAAATGATCTTGCTAATGACGGTCTCATCAATCCCCAGCACAATGGCCAAGACACGCTTAGACCACCCCCGTAAAATCAACAGCTCTTCAATGAGTTGCCCTGGTGTTCTATAGTTATTGTCTGCGTGCATGGCCATCATGCTATGCCAAACAGCCAAACCGTGTCAAGGCTAAACTTGCCAATTTTGGCAAACTGACCTTTATGCTTGACACTTAAGAGATTAAGAGTCATATGCTTGACTCATGAACAGGCTATCTAGAGAAAAGCGAGCCAAAATTCTCGGCATGCTGGTTGAGGGTGTTTCAATTCGCGCAATCTCTCGCATGACGGGCGCGAGCAAGAATACCGTCGTCAAGCTGCTGGCAGATGCAGGACAGGCCTTTTCCGAATATCAGGATCAAAAGCTGCATAACCTGCCGTGCAAAAGAATCCAACTCGATGATATTTGGAGTTTTGTATATCCCAAAGTGAAGAATGTACCGTGTGCTGTTGCTGCCCCTGAGATTGCAGGTGATGTCTGGACGTGGACGGCCATAGATGCTGATACCAAACTCATCGTTTCATGGCTCGTCGGAGATCGAAGCGGGGAAACAGCCTGTCGTTTTGTGAGGGATTTTGCGGATCGCCTCAAGCATCGTGTTCAGATCACGACCGATGGACACAAGGCCTATCTCCAAGCGATTGAGGAAGCGCTTGGGAATGATGCCGGCCATGCCATGCTTGAGAGGATTTATGCCGCGCCATCACAGACAGGCACTACACGATATCGCCCGGCTGAATGCTGCGGAACACGTACCCATCGGGTAATAGGCAATCCCGACCCTGCACATACCTCGGCGAGCTTTGCTGAACGGCAAAATCTCTCAATGCGCATGAGTATTCGTTGCTTCACTCGGTTAACCAATGCCTTCTCAAAGAAGATCGAGAATCATTTATATGCGATTTCTATCTATTTCATGCACTACAACTTCTGCCGGATTCATCAGACATTGCGCGTAACGCCAGCGATGGAAGCTGGTATTGTCGGTCATGTCTGGAGCTTGGAAGAGTTGGTGGCGTTGATCGATTCAAACTGACCCACACGCTGAATTCTGGATGAATCTGCAGATGACCTATGAGCTGCGCCTCGCCGAAAGAGCTTTGCCGAAGAAGGTCATCAAGCACATCGAACAGCACAGGGATGCGCTTGTCTCGGACTGATGATGGCGCGGCACACACAGGCTGAGTAATAAGTCAGACGAGGTTCCCTCTTCGAGATCAGCCTGGAGATCGGCGCAAGCGGTCAACCTTGGCACATTGGTTAGAGCGGGCGTGTCACTCAGGCAGGAAGCTGTGGACCGTACGGCGAGAAAGGATTCCCGAACTAGAAAATCAGGACACGTTTCATAGGCCGTTGACTAGCATGAGACTAAAGAGTAGCTTTTCTTACGAGTGCTGAACACTCCAATTATTTTGACTACTCTTCTCAATGTGATTGAGCGAAATTAGATGCGAAAAGATCTTTGGCAAGCCATGCTCGATGCAGACATGAATGTGCGGTACTGGAGATACCTCTGTCAGCGTTATTTGAAGCGAGAACGAACCATAAAAGTATTTTTAGCGGTCACCTCTTCTGGTACGGTTGCTTCCTGGACCATTTGGGGAGACCTTCCATTCCTATGGAAATTCTTTTCTGCTTTGTCGGCCCTGATCGCAATTGTATCACCAATCCTCAATTACCAGGGAACGATAGAGTCGCTTTCCACCCTTAGCGGAAAATGGTGGGAAGCAAAACGAGATTATGAGAACTATTGGATGCGGCTTGAGAGTGCTCAACCGCCAGAAGAGCTTGGAAAAGAATTTCACTCAACAAAATCAAGAGAAAGTGAACTCATAAAAATGGAAACAAAGCTCCCTCACAACGCTCGACTTTTGAAGCGCAGCCAAAAGGAAGTCCTACAATCACGTGGCCTCACTAACTAAGGAGGTACTGTCATGAGTTCCGACTCTGAAGACAGAAAGAAAGAGGATAGAGAACAGGCACAGCAGGCAGAGCGCGTGAAAGATCACCGAGATGCATGGGACAGGCCAGAAAAAGACTTAATACAAAAGGTTGAAGCACCAAACCCATGGCCAGACCCACCACCCAGAGGGACGGACAAAAATCCAGACAGGACTTAAGAGTTGTCTCGATGTAGGGATCACACCAGGATCACAAGAAAGACATGGAACCATTCTATGTAGGCATCAGATTCTGTACTCACACTTTCCAATCGCCTTGCTATAGGGGATCAACTGCTGGGGTAGTTGCCTGGCCTTGCCATTCACGCTCGCACGAGAGAGGCCAGGCTGTCGCTCGTTGTGCGCATCGAGCGACCCCCGCTTTATCGTGGAGGCTCTACGAGCAAGGAGAACAGCTTGGCCGCGCCCTATCTCCTCCTGTTCGTTAGTCAATTTTCAGTCTAGCAGGCTGCGGGAAAGCTATTTCGGCACATCAGAAATTCGATGGCCTGCACGTCTGGGAGAACAGAACACGCCCCCTGCAGGATAGCCGTGCGAGACAGGCGAGACGGGCCAAACGAGGTGGGAACCCAATCTGTCCATGTCGCGTTTTTCGCGCCTGGACGCGCTCACGACATCGCAGTAAGGTCGAGTCCACCTGCCGCCGATAAGGTTCATTTCAAACGCGAAAAATAGAATGACCCGGTTTTCTCTCCTAGCGTCTTGCGCAAGCTCACACCTTTTTAGAGCCAAGTTGTTGAAGCAGCGCTGCTATCATCGTAATCACTGCCGTTGCATCAGTACGGCTCCACTCGATCTGGCTTGCTACTTCGTCAGCATGCCGAGCGGGATGAGAAAGAATCTTCATAGCGCGCCGAACGAGACGGAGTCTTGCTGCTTTGCCTTTTGACCGAACATCTTTGAAGAATACCTGAAACTCTGCGTCTTGGAC
This sequence comes from Nitrospirota bacterium, assembly GCA_026387665.1. NCBI lineage: Bacteria > Pseudomonadati > Nitrospirota > Nitrospirota bacterium. The sequence goes on along the minus strand of JAPLLG010000008.1, from coordinate 11,334 downwards.
GTCACTGTCACCCATAGCAGTTGAGAGCGATTCCAGGACATCTCGACAGCAACCGACTGCTTCCCGATACTCTCCTCTATGCAAAGCTTGCTGGGCCTTCCCGATATAAACTACCGCCTCCGTCAGTTCCGGCGCCAAACTTTCTGCCAATTCAGGAATCTCAAGAAGCATGATCTTTCGGTATCCAAGCTCATTGAGGACTTCTATCCAGGCACCTTGGTTCACTTGGTGCAACAGGTAGCCACTGGACGCCCGAAGCAATCCAGTTCCCCCATGGAGTTTTCCCCAGCATGTCATAGAGACATTCACGCCGATGGTGAGCCCTTTTCCTTGTCGCAGGTCCTCAATAGCTTGGAGTTGACGTAAGCTGAGATCTGCGACGAGAAGAACAGGAAAGCTACCCTCATATGGCCCAATTGAAAATTGGCCAAATTCTTGGAACAACCTGAGTGAGCCGACATAGCGACCTTCGATCTGCAAGTCACCTGTAAGCCCGTGGAGGATTGCGCCCTCCCCTTCTGGCATACGCATGAAAATCAGATCGACATGGACGAGAAGGCGATAAACACCCAGGCCTGCTTGCCCCTGCACTCGAGCGATTTTCACTTCTGCCACTACTCTTCCATTTAAGGTAAAGTGTCCCATCGTTTCCATCCTCAAGCGAACATGGATCTCAGCCTACAATTCTCCCCGAAAGGCACGATGCAACATTGACTGAAAAAGATCGTCCAGACGGCGGCGGCTGGTGGCTTGCTCGGCTTGCACGGTGCGGATTTCGGACACGCGGGAGGCAAACTCTTTTTGCTGTGGGAGTGGAGGGAGAGGAAAAGGCATTTTGGCAAACCTAGCCGCACCGAGATGTGCAACGTTGGATGTCTTGCTGCTGATGTTGGCAAAATTGCCTCCTCGGAAATAAGCGAGGAACACGGCTAGCGCGAAGTCAGGCAAAACCCTCTTTCTGTCTGGCTGAAACCGGACGAGCGTGTTCTGGAAGCAACAGTCGGCAATTTCATTCCGCCACATGGCAGGTCGGCCAACTAGCTCGGTGCTCTGGCCTTCGTTTAAAAGAATGTCTCCCTCCTCAAGCCGGTATTGCGCAAAGTCTCGCTTATCGAAATCCATTGAGAGCAAATCGCCAACATCTATTTCGTCCTCATAGACGTTGGCGACACGGACGTATGGACGTGTGAACTTTCCTGTCTGATATTTTGGTGCTCGCTGCCTCCCAAGTTGCACCTTTCCAGCTTCATCAATTCGCACAACAGACCAGCTCTTGGGGCTGGTAAACGGGTCGCCGAACATTTCGTGGAAGAGTGCGGGAATGAGGGCGCCGGTGCAACTGTCGGCTTGGACGCGCAGCTTCCGCAACTCGTCCGCTTCATCCAGCAGCTTCACCAGCCGCTCCTGCTCTGCCAGCGGAGGAACAGGTAATTGAAGCCTCGCTAACTCCGAAGTCTTCATCGAAGGCAGGTCTGCTTGGTGAGCAACGCCAGACAGGTCAATTCCACAGAGCCAATAGTAGGCGAAGCGCGTATTCAGCAATGGACGCGGGACGATGACTGCGAGGTGGCTGACGACATGAGCCTCGATTCCAAGAATTGCCCGATGGTTGAGCCTAATGGAAGCACCGCTCTTCGGAACAAGGATTGAGCCAACGGGGAAACGTTTCAGTCTCACGGATGCCGATGGTGAAAGACGGTCTTTAGTTTCAGCGAGGCAGGTGGATTGTCCCAGCCTGCCAACGTCTTGCATCCGAACGAAAGGAACACCGTCTTCTGCAAAGTCTTCAGGTCGCTGCGGTGCGGGATTGCCAGCAGTTACTTGAGCAACGTCACCCAACGGCTTGGTCGGCCAGCGTTTCATTTCTTTCCACTGATTTGTGCAAGTAGTGCGTTGCCACGCTTGATGATTTCATTTTCCAGCTTGAGCACATCACCGAGAATTTCTCTTGGTGAATCGTGAATGGCGGCCTCAACGGTGATGAGCTTGTAGCGGCCAGCTGCGAGGCTCCAGTCATGCTCTCGAATTTTTTCAATCGGCACGCGGTAGCTGTTCGGACCTTCCTCGCGGTTCGGCCATTTGGCAAACACGTCGGGAATGTCATTGGCGTTGATTGGCGTGCGCTTATCGTCGAGACTGTAGCCGTCGGCGGTCAAATCATAGAACCAGACGCTTTGCGTCGGCTTGCTCTTCTGGAAAATCAATGCGGCGGTACCGACACCGGAATAGGGCTTGAACACACCGCTGGGGAGGCTAATGACGGCTTGCAGGTCGCATTCGGTTAGGAGTAATTCGCGCAGGCTCGTAGCCGCGTTGTTTGAGCCGAAGAGCACGCCGTTGGGCACGATGACGCCTGCCCGTCCACCGGGCGCGAGATGATCGATGAACCATTTGAGAAAGAGCAGTTCCGTGGCGCGGGTGTTCAGTTTGTAATTGAGATCAGACAGAATGCTTTCGTCCTGCACCTTTCCGGCGAACGGCGGGTTGGCGAGAATGACATCGAACTGTTGGCCTGGATAGGCGCCGCCGAAACCGGTGGTGAGCGGGTTCAGCATGGAGACCCGCGCCTTTTCCAACTGGTGGAGATAGAGGTTGAGGATGGCGATTTTTACCATGTTGGCGTCGTTGTCGAAGCCGGTGAAGGCATGCTCTTCGAGGAACTTCCATTGTGCAGGCTTGAGCATCCCGCCGTCCGCGAGGCCGCGCTTCAGATCTGCCGATTTGGTGTGCTGCCGGAGAATGTGGGTGAAGGCTGAGATGAGGAAGCCCGCCGTGCCACAGGCCGGGTCACAGATTCGCTGCCCAGGCTGAGGGTCCACGAGCGATACCATGAGGTCGATGATATGGCGCGGGGTGCGGAACTGGCCGTTGGTGCCGGAGGCCGACAGCTTGCTCAAAAGATACTCGTACATGTCGCCCTTGAGATCGTGGCCGTCGTGGGCAGACAAGTCCATGCCATGGATAGCTTGTATGACGGCACGCAACGTGGGACGGTCGTAGATCTTGAGGGTGGCTCGGCTGAAGAGGAGCTTGCCGGTATCGGTCAGGCCGGGAAGCTCGTGGAGCTTTTCGATCGCGTCGCGGACGGCGCTGAACAGTTGGTCGCCTGTCAACGTGACGAAGTTGCCCCAGGCGTAGCGAGACCATTTGCCGGAGAAGATGCAGACATATTTCTTGTCGAGGCTCGCCAGAACGTTATCTTTCTCCGTCAGCAGGCGCAGGAACAACAGATAGGAAATCTGCTCGATGGAATCCATCGGGTTGTTCACACCGCCAGCCCAAAGGATGTTCATCAGCTGGTCGACCTTTTGCCGGAGGCCGGAGGAAAAGAAATTCGAGGGCGTGGCAAGGGCCTGAGCGACCACTGAATCGGACTGTACGGGAGGCGTGCGCATGGGTGTTCTGGGATCCTTCCTGAGTTGCTCTTTACGGGCCAATCAGGCCATCCGGATAACAACAGTTTTATAAGCCGTTGGATTGTCTGACATTATGCCTTTCCTCTTCGTTGTTTTCCTTCGAGGGTAGAAAACAACTGGATTGGGGGAGGCATGTTCGGTTTGCTATAACGCCGGGCGCGAGTACCTGCTGCCGGGTTGAGGATAACCAACAAGCCCTGTTCCAGCCACTTCTTAATCTGCTTGGAGGCCGTCAGCACATCGTCGGTTTCCATCGCCTTGCGAACTTCGGTATTGCCGATGGAGCCATGCTGATCGATATGCCGACTCACCTGCTCCCAGGCAGTCGGCCTATGATCGTTGAGCAGGAAGACAATGACCGCTTCACGCTGAACCTGTGGACGAGTCTGGTAGAGCGGCGGGTACAGCCCGACCGCCTGCATGGTACCGAACATCATCCGTACGCCCTCACCTGCATCGAGATTCGGTGGAGAAGGAAACTCGCGGAGGTGGTTAACCAGGACGGGGTTGCGGGTATGAGTCCCGATGGTGCCGATATTGGCGGCAGTGACAGGACCGGCCAGCAAGCCGGGGCTTTCCACTTCGATGCGATCGGAGAAGATGCGGATATGCACATCGGCAGGCAGACGATAGTCCCGGTGGATCAGGGCGTTGGTGATGGCCTCCTTGATGACACGAACGGGATAGCTTTGGACGATCTCGAACCCAAGCGGTCCCATCTGCACCCCGCTGGCTAATTCACTCACGACGTAATCCGTGGTGTCCTGAATCTGACGAATGATTGGGCCGGAGATCGTTCGCGGTGGCTTGAGCAAATTAGTATGCGGATCGGTCTGAACTCGATTGCCTCGATAGTGGAACACACGAACGGCTGCCTTGCCGCTGAGAAGGCCTGAGGGCTCCTCGGCAAAGAGCAGCACGGCTGCACGGGTTGGGCGCAGCCTCCCCTGTGCATCGGGCCTGGCCAGGCCGATATGGCGCAGGGCCTCGGCAATGGGGCGCGTCAGCCGGCGATGCTGGGCATACTGCTTCCAATAGTCGGTATCGAGTAATTCCACATCGATCGGTTCCAACTGTGCTTCCACAGAAATCGTGCCGCGCGCAAAGGACAAGTCGTTGATCTCGTTCGCCGTCAATTCCTTATTGCCCTTATCGAGACGGACCCATGTGCCATCATCCACAATGGAATGGATGCGATTACTCTTCTCGATTTTCAAGAACACAACCGACCCCTTGGTGCCATCACGGAGCGTACACCCTATCTCGACGGGCGAACATGGGAGCAGGTTCGGTTCCGTAATCCGGGACTGAAGCTGTCGGCGAAGTTCGTCCCAGTTGGTCGGGTTCTCCTGAATGCCGTACACGCGGGCGCGGCCCTTGGCCTTGTCGGGATCTTCGAACCCCAGCGCGATGATGCCGCCTTCGCTGTTGGCAAGAGCCACAACGGATTCGAGGGCGGAGGTCAACTTGCCCGCCAGGCGCTTGCACTCGAACTGGCTACTCTCCTCCCATTGGAGAAGGTCGTCGATGAACGTGTCATCGAAGGGAGGGTGAGCTTGTGGTGGTACCGTTTGAGTCATCTGCACATCCGTGTTGAATCAGCCCCTCACGGATGAGGGCCTGAGGAACGTTGCGACCCAGCCAATGCACTCTGCCGGACGAGCGTAGACTGGCGCAAAGCCTCGAAGACCTGTTCGCGGCCTTCGAAGCGAGCGAGCGCAGAGACACCGCCCAACTGATTGAACTGGCTGGCAGTAAACAGGGTCATATCTCCAGCCATGAAGCGCCGGAGTGCCGTTGAATCTTCGGCCAAAAGTTGCGCCGTGGCGTCCACCCATTTCTGCTCGCTGTAACGGAGATTGAACCGGGCCGCAATAGAATCCACGGTGTCGGTCACAATGGCTTCGCGCGTCGGCAGCGGCTTACGACCGAGCGCATTATAGACGAAGGCCGGTGTCGTTGCGGGAACGCCATAGGAAATAATGAGCTTGTCCGGCGAGTAATACATCTCCGGACGATGGTAGAACCGCTCGTTGAGAATGGTTTCGATAGCGTCGTCGTCTTCGGCTTCAACGGCGGCTTTAAGCGCGGGCGTCTTCTCAACGAACTCCTGGATGTCGCGCTCGTAGCCGCCACGGAAGGTCATGATATCCACCTTCTCGCCATTGGGCCCAACGATACGGACCTCATGGCTCACAAGAGTGTCTATCCCCTCCCACGTCGGAACCACACGCGTTGGTTTTTGCCGTGACGGAGGCTCTGGCTGACCTTCGGCAACTACACTGTATCCACCATCACCCCGGGCATAGGAACCAGTGGCAACGGTCGGCTTCTTTTCACGAGGAACCTCCAACGGTACCGAGTAGTCGTAATGCTCCTCGAAGTATTCTGCGACAGCACAAAAATCCAGGAGGTAGAAGCATGACTTCTCGTAGGCGGTGTGGCCGACCATGAACGTATACAGGCGGGTGCCACGGCCTTTGATCTGGATATATTCTGTCGGGGAAAAGACCGGGCGAAAGAGGCCAATGTTGAGCAGGTCGCGGCAGTTGTAGCCGGTGGAGAGCATGTCTACGGATACCGCGATGCGCTCGGCGCGTTTGCCGTCGCGGAACTCCTTCGCCAGCACTGACGCCTCTGGAATGCGCGATGTGATCGTCAAGGCAATGCCGGGTTGCAGCTCGTTGAAGATCTTCGTGAGGTTGGTGGCATGCGTCTGATTCACCGCAAAGATGATGGATTTACCGATGGCCCCAGCCGGGTCTTTCTGCGCTTCCTTGAGAAACGCTTCGCACATGAGGCGGTTGCGAGTGGGCGTGAAAATCTTCTTTTCTAAATCCTGGACTTTAAAACTCTCCTCCTGCTCGCTGACGACGACTGCCCAGCCGGATTCGGCGAGTGCCTTCGTCGTGATATCGGAGCGAAGATCGAAAATCTTAGGCAGGCAGAGAAACGGGCCTTCGGGGTCCTTCACGGCGTCGATGATATCGTAGCGAAATGTCGGAAAGCCCGGCTTGCACCCGAAGTAATGGTAGGTGTCGCGCAACTGACGAGCTTCCAAGGCCTGGGGGTTCTCTTCTGCCAATTGTTCCAGGTTGATGTTCTTGAGGTAGGCCTTGGGCGTAGCGGTAAGCCCTATGCGCGTGGCTTGGAAGAATTGGACAACTTCGCGGGCATCGCCATAGATGGAGCGGTGCGCCTCATCATTGATGACAAGATCGAAGTAGAACGGCGTGAACTCTTCGCGGTAGCGGCGGTCGGTCATGAGCGATTGAATGGTGGCCACGACCACCGAGGCACCCAGAAGTTCACCCGTGCGGCGGGCCGTCTTATAAATGACCGGCTTGAACTCCGGCAACACGACAGCAAAGTCCTCAATGGTCTGCTTCGCAAGTTCGATGCGGTCCACAATGAACAGGACGCGCTCGGCATTGCGGCTCATCAGAAACTGGCGGATCAGTGCGGCACAAAGCAACGTTTTACCGGTGCCGGTGGCCATTTCGAGGAGGAACGTCCGAAGACCTTTGGTATCGAACAGGCGAGCGATCTCTTCCATCGCCCGAATCTGGTAGCGCCTCAGAGTGAGGTCGTGCTTGAGATGACGGAGATACTCGGGCGCAATGATTTCACTTTCGAGGGGGCGCGGCGGCTGAAGATTCTTTAACCGGATCCGTTCGAGGTCTTCTCGCGAAGGCAGACGCTCGATGCGGTAGGCATCACGCTGGTCGGCACGCTCGTAGTTCCAAAACCAATGCTCGCGACCGTTGGACAGAATGATAAACGGAGCGTTGAGATTTTCGGCGTACCCACGGGCCTGTTCTTTTGCGTCGTAAGGGTCGAGGCCTTCGCGCTTCGCTTCAAGCACACAGAGCACCCGGCCGAGGCTGTCTTTGAGCAGGTAGTCCGCTCGCCCATTCCCTGTATGCAGCTCGAATTGGACTTGCTGAGGCTTCAGCAAATCCCACCCGCTGAACTCTAAGGCTTTGTCGATGAGGATGCGGGAGAAGGCTTCAGGTTGGCTCATTGTCGCTCGAATTCCTCAGTCTCAGAGGTGGTGCCGCAGAATACCCGTTTCCCCGCGAGAAAGCACCCCACTTAGGAGGAAGACAGAAATGGACCCATTCATCTTCGTCACTTACGTTCAATCCTGTAGTCATCGGCAGGGAAAGATCGATTTTTGCCACCCTCTCTTCCTTTTTTGCGCCCTCGACAGCCTCGTAGACACCTGCTCGTCCTTCATTCTCGACATTTAGGCTTCCTCTGGCTATCGCATCGGAGTTGCATTTCTCCTTTCCCGCTGCCTTTGCGTCAACTGCCCTAAACTGCCACAAGCTGCCGCAAACTGCCTAATTCATTTCACCCGCTCCCACCGGTAAGGTCAGCACCGTCACGAGCATCATCGGAAGGAGATCCTCGCATGAAGCGCACGCTGTTATCTGTGAAAGAACTCGCCGAGGAATTGGGCATCAGTGTGGATTCCGTCTACCGCGCGTATCGGTCGGGAGAAATTCCCGGGGCCCAAATCGCCCGCACCATTCGATTCGATCTGCAGCAGGTCCGCCAGGCCATGGAGGCGCGAGCTAAGGCCATGCCGAACAGTCAGTGCACCAAGCGGCGCGCGACCGCCGGCACGAGCCGGCGGCGCGCACAGCCAAAAGCCCCCGGACGGTAAGACGGGGGCTCGCATAGCAGAGGAAGGAAAGGACCGTTTATGGACGACCGCATCTTTACCGCAACCATTGATTGGCTCGCGTTCACTGTCCCTCAGGCGACGGTCGAGGAGATGAGTGCCGTCGTCGGTGGAGACTGGTTCGAGACGACGACGGGCTTTCGTGGCTATCCCACCTGCTGGCTCACCAATCAAGGCCGACACGGCGTCGGCAAACTCGGGACGGGTGCCCATCGCAATGCCAAAGAAGTCCACGTCGATCTGTCCGCCGGGATCGTCTCGACCTGGGATGAAGCAAAAATCCGCAGCGTTCTGGCTTGGATCTTTGCTCGCGAGGGACACATTACCCGGATGGATGTGGCCCTGGATGATCGAGCAGCCCTGGTCTCCATCGCACAGGTCAAACAGGCCGTGGGCGCAGGCCAGGCCGTAACGCGGTCACAGAAGTTCCAGGTCATTGCCGGGTCCTCGCTCCGAAATGGCTCCTCCACTGGCGACACCCTCTACTTCGGCAGTCGGGAGAGTCAAACCATGTTGCGTGTCTATGACAAACGACTGGAACTCGAACAGAAAGACCGAGCCGAAGCAAAAGACTATGGCGTCCGATGGGAGCTCGAACTGAAAAAAGATCGCGCACAAGCCTGCGCCAAAGCCTTGCTCACGCTGGAGCCGGACGATTGGCGGGAATTCCTCGTCGGCGTGTTGCGCTCCTATGTCGATTTCCGTGAGACGACCCACGAGGCAGAACCCTGGGAGAAGTACCGGGCACCGTTGCTCTCGTGGTGGGCCTCGTTGACCGAAGGGTTCAAACGTTGCCGGCTCGTGGTGGAGAAGGTCCAGCAGACGCTGGATGACGTGTGTCAGTGGCTCGGCCAGTCCATCAGCGCGATGCTGGCCCTAGCCTATTGCCGACGGGGTGAAGCTTTCCTCCGGGAACTGATTTACGCGGGCTCGAAAAAATGGAAGGCGCGGCACCTCGCCATGCTGAATGAGGGGAGGAGTAAGCGCCCCTATGTGCTTCGTCCGATCTAAGGAGGGAACACCGATGTGTCCAGGCTGTGGAGCAAGAGGCTGCGGGTGCCGATGGGAGCCAGGGGCGCTGGTGCTTACCTGTCAGGAGTGCAAGACAGAATTTACGTTGGTCACAAAAACACCCGGTCATTGGGCCGGGGTCACTGGGTCAGACAGAACACTGACCCGTCATCTCAACCAGGAGGGCCGCATCATGATGGTCAAAGCCGAAGGCAGTGTGCAGGGGTATGTCGAACGGAAGGGCAAGGAGAACCGGGTCTATCGGTCGATGGATCTCTATGTGAAGGGCAAAGATCCGGGGAACCTGCGGCTGAGCATCCCGGAAGAGCATCACAGCCTCATCGAGATCTGTAAGCAGTCGGAAGGCAAACAGGCGCGTGCGTCGGTAGAGATTCGGAAGTTCGAGCAAACCGGCAAGATCTTCTTCGATCTCGTCGGGCTGGAAATTCTGAAGTAAGGCCCGACCACGGGAGGAAGGCCAGTGGACCTCACCATCACGATGATCACGGTCCTACTCATGGCCTTCCTCTCCGGTCTGCTCCTGGACTGGTGAGGGACGGCGGACCTTCCGCGCGGGACGCCGTCCACAAGAAACGCACAAAGGGATCGCAATGGTCTGGACGGATCTCACGCTCGTCAATCAGTTGGAGTTTTCGGCGTTGTTTATCCTCTGTTTCGTAGTGGGGATCGTATGCGGCAAAGGCTGAAACTGGCGCTGTATCTCGGGTTCGTGGATCTGCTCACCTGCTATCTGGTCGTGCTGCCGGTCTCTGCGTTCACGGGCGCAGAATCCATGACCGGGTACGTGCGCCGGGCCACGGCCGCGAATGTCACGGCCATGATGACCGCCTCCAGGGCGGCGACGTTGTCCGCCCTCGGCAGTGCCATGACCGCATCCACGGCTGGGTCGGTGGCCGTGCGTGTGGTCACGTCGTCGGCTGGGTGGCCGCTCTTGGGAATCGCCGTGGGTATGACGTTGGCCATGGTCTACTACGACTCCACGAAAGTCGCCGCGATTAAAACGGCGGCAGCTCCACCGGCGACGTACACGATTCCAGGGTATACCCTGCCTCCTGGTGGGACGATTCAGTTCTGCTCAAATTGTTATTTTGGGGGTGGCCCTGGCTGGTCGGTTCGTGTGCCGAATCATCCGCCGTTTGATGCAAGTCCTGGGTGTGCGGGCACGGCGAACGTGGGCCCGGTGCCCGCAGGCTGGGCGGGGTGGTATTCGTATGGGAATGCAGCGGGATGTCAAGCGCTGCACGCCACGACGACCGATTCAAGTTCTGCGGTGTTGGCGCCCGCGGCTCCACTGACTACAACGGATATTCAGAACTATTTAGGGGGCCTGGCGCCTTCGAATGCCAATTCGATGGAATCCAATACCCTGCCGGTCGGGTCTCAGGGTACGCCGACTCCTGCGAATGCCACGAGTTCGATCCCCGTTCCGTCTGCGGGCTTGACGACGGATGTCGTGCCGGCTTCGCAAGTGGCGCCGACCGATGTGGTCGTGAACCCCAATGCGACGCCTCCGGCTGGAACCACGACCACCACAAGTTCTACGCAGCCGACGACGACGACCGCGACCAAAACCACGACCACGACCACCAATCCTGATGGGTCGACCACGGCCACTTCGACGGAAACGGCCACCGAGGCGGCGACGACGTCGTGCGCGGCGGGGAATCACGAACAACGATCGTTCGGGGGAATTTTACAAGTCCATATGGATCTCTGGGCCGGCAGTGGCCTGTTGTCGGCGCTGACTCTGCTTAAAAATCTGACGTGGCCTAGTGCGCTCCCTTCCTTTGCCTTGAGTTCGACGCTGTTTGGCAATTTCACCCTGGATTTCAGCGCCTGGGCCGGCATGCTCACAGCCTTGCGCTCCATCATCATCGCGATAGCCGGATTCGTGGCCTATCGCATCGTCTTTGTGGGGTCAAAATGACAGGGCTCCTGAATCTCATCTACTGCTTCCTCCTGGATATGATCGCCAGCTTCAAAGACATCTGGCTGCTGGGCTGGGATTCGCTGCTCGGTCCGGTCGATACGATCCTCACGTCGATTGGAACCGGTGGCTTAACGGTGCCGGTGATTGCCGATCAATATGCCTGGGTACTGGGCGCGACAGGCATGTCGCAAGCCATGGCCATTATTGCCAGTGCGATGGGTGTGCGGTTCCTGTTGCAGTCGGTGCCGTTTGTCCGGTGGGGGTCC